>NZ_JBIAHA010000011.1:0-253214 GCF_042870175.1 Streptomyces sp. NPDC006643
CGTTCTTTTGGTTGGGGTTTGTTTTTGTTGTGGTGGTGGGGGGGGGGGGGGGCGGGCCCCCCGGGGGGGGGGCGGGGCGGCGCGCGGCGCCCCGCGCGCCCCCCCCCCCCCCCCCCCCCCCCCCCCCCCGGCGGGGCGGGGGGCCCCCCCCCCCCCCCCCCCACTCCTTCGTCGGGTCTTCGGATCGCGGAGGGTTGCCCCGCGTGCACTCCGGGTAGACCGGGCTACGACTCGATTGACCAGCGCGCTCGGTGAGGTGATCAGCGGTGATCTTGGAAGCTCTCGGTGCGGTCCTGCTCGGACTGGGTGCCTCGTGGGCCGCGCTCCAGCGGCTGCCCCACCGGCTGCCCTCCCGCCGTCTCGTGCTCGTCGCGGGACCCCTGGGCTCCCTCTTCGGCGCGATGCTCACGCACGCGGCGCTCGGCGCCGGTCATGTCGTCGCGACGCTGATCGGCGCGGTGGCCGTGGGGGCGGTCCTGCTCTCGCTGCTGCTCCGCCCCGCAGGCCATGTCCTGCGCCGTCCGATGCCCTCGTAACGCCCGGCCGCCGAGGTCGGGCCGCTCTCTGAGGTCCGGCCGCTGAGGGCCCGGCCGGTCGCCCGGCCGTCTCAGGCGGCCAGTCCCAGCGCCGCCATCCGCTTCGTGTGCGCCTCGGTGATCCGCGAGAACATCCGGCCCACCTCGGCCAGGTCGAAGCCGTCCGCGACCCCGCCCACCAGCATCGTCGAGAGCGCGTCCCGGTCGGCCACCACGCGCTGCGCCTGCGACAGCGCCTCGCCCATCAGCCGCCGTGCCCACAGCGCGAGCCGCCCGCCGACCCGGGGCTCGGCCTCGATCGCGGCCCGGACCTTCTCGACCGCGAAATTGCCGTGCCCTGTGTCATCGAGCACAGCGAGCACCAGACCGCGGGTGTCGGAGTCCAGTCGCGCCGCCACCTCGCGGTAGAAGTCACTGGCGATCGAGTCCCCCACATAGGCCTTGACCAGGCCCTCCAGCCAGTCCGACGGCGCGGTCTGCCGGTGGAAGTCGTCCAGCGCGGCGGCGAAAGGATCCATCGCGCCCGTCGGATCGGCGTCGATTTCGCCGAGCCGGTCGCGCAGTCTCTCGAAATGGTGGAATTCCGCGGAGGCCATCTTCGCGAGTTCCGCCTTGTCGTCCAGCGTCGGTGCGAGTTTGGCGTCCTCGGCGAGCCGCTCGAAGGCCGCCAGTTCGCCGTAGGCGAGTGCTCCCAGCAGATCCACGACCGCGGCCCGGTACCTCGGATCGGCGGAGGCGGTCGCCCAGTCCTGGGCGGCGATCCCGGTGTGCCGCGCGGGCGCGGACGCCGGTGTGGACTCGGGCGCAGTGGCGTTGTCAGACGTCTCCATGGAGCGCACAATAGCCCGCTCGGCGCACGGCGCAGAGCCCGCTCCGCGCACCGCGTAAGGGCCCGGCCGACAAGCGCCCGCACCCTGTTCCGACGAATTCGTCCGACACACATGCGCGATTTAGGGGTACAGTGGTAATGCGCCTGCCGATTATTCGGTGGGCCATCGCAGTGTTTGACCGGGCGATCTGTCCCGGACAGGCCCCATGAGGATGCCCGGTCGGTGGCCCGATCGGCTCCGACCCCGACCGCCCTCCGCGCGGACCGTGCGCACAGCAGCGTACGACCGCAGATGAGGGGCCCCCTCAGCGGCACGAGCGCTCGAGCGACGGCAGTGGTCCCGCGCCATCCGGCCAATCCACGGCCGGCCGAGTACCCAGGTGCGGTACGACCCCCAGCGTTCGCCTCGGGTCGCGTCTCACAGAAGAGGCAGCACCCTGACTACGACTTTCCGAGACCTCGGAATCCTTCCCGAGACAGCCGAAGCGCTAGAAGCCGTCGGCATCCTGTCTCCGTTCCCCATCCAAGAGATGACCCTCCCGGTCGCGCTGTCCGGCAAGGATGTCATCGGCCAGGCCAAGACCGGCACCGGCAAGACGCTCGGCTTCGGCCTGCCGCTCCTGGAGCGCGTCACCGTCCCCGCCGACGTCGAGGCGGGCCGGGCCGCTCCCGAGCAGCTGACCAACGCCCCGCAGGCCCTCGTGGTCGTCCCCACCCGCGAGCTGTGCCAGCAGGTCACCAACGACCTCCAGACCGCCGGCAAGGTGCGTAACGTGCGCGTGCTGGCGATCTACGGCGGCCGTGCCTACGAACCCCAGGTCGAAGCCCTCAAGAAGGGCGTCGACGTCGTCGTCGGCACCCCGGGCCGGCTGCTCGACCTGGCGGGCCAGCGCAAGCTCGACCTGTCGCACGTGCGCGGCCTCGTCCTGGACGAGGCCGACGAGATGCTCGACCTGGGCTTCCTGCCCGACGTCGAGCGGATCATCCAGCTGCTGCCGGCGAAGCGCCAGACGATGCTGTTCTCGGCGACCATGCCGGGCGCGGTCATCGGTCTCGCCCGCCGCTACATGTCGCAGCCGACGCACATCAGCGCCACGTCGCCCGACGACGCGGGCGCGACGGTCGCCAACACCACCCAGCGGGTCTACCGCGCCCACTCCATGGACAAGCCGGAGCTGGTCGCGCGCATCCTCCAGGCCGAGGGCCGCGGACTCGCGATGATCTTCTGCCGTACGAAGCGCACGGCCGCCGACATCGCCGACCAGCTGGCCCAGCGCGGCTTCGCCTCCGGCGCCGTCCACGGCGACCTTGGCCAGGGCGCGCGTGAGCAGGCGCTGCGCGCGTTCCGCAACGGCAAGGTGGACGTGCTCGTCTGCACCGATGTCGCCGCGCGCGGTATCGATGTCGAAGGCGTGACGCACGTCATCAACTACCAGTCGCCCGAGGAGGAGAAGACCTACCTCCACCGCATCGGCCGCACCGGCCGCGCGGGCGCGTCCGGCATCGCCGTGACGCTGGTCGACTGGGACGACATCCCGCGCTGGCAGCTGATCAACAAGGCGCTGGACCTGGGCTTCCCGGACCCGCCGGAGACGTACTCGACCTCGCCGCACCTCTTCGAGGAGCTGAACATCCCCGCGGGGACGAAGGGCATCCTGCCGCGTACGGACCGGACGCGTGCCGGTCTGTCGGCGGAGCAGGTCGAGGACTTGGGCGAGACGGGCGGCCGTGGCCGTAAGTCCGCCGGTCCCTCCGCGCGGGCGGCCACCGCCGTGCAGGAGGAGCGCCCGGCGCGTACGCGTACGCCGCGGCAGCGCCGTCGTACGCGCGGCGGGACTCCGCTGGAGGCCGGCGAGGCGCAGCCGCAGCAGGCGGCGACCGAGGCGGTCGACACCGTCGAGGGCGCGGACGAGCCGCGTATCCCGCGTCGTCGTCGGCGTACGCGCGTCGGCGTGCCCGCCGACGCGGCCGTGGCGGTCGCGACGACCGTGGCGGAACCGGCGCGTGACGTGTTCGTCGAGCCGATGGCGCAGCCCGCGGAGACGGCCGACGCCGAGGTGGCCACCAAGCCGCGCCGTCGTCGTACGCGCGCCGCCAAGGCCGCCGTCGACACCGTGGCCGTGGACACCGTGGCCGTGGACACCGTTGAGCGCACGGCCGGCGACGTCGACGACAGTGCGCCGGACACCAAGAGCGAGACCAAGCCCCGGCGTCGTACGCGCGCCGCCAAGGCCCCGGTCGAGGCCCCGGCCGCGAAGAAGGCCGCCGAGCCGGTGGAGGCCGAGGCGCCCGCCGCCGAGGCCAAGCCGCGCCGTCGCCGTACGCGCGCGGCGGTCGCCCAGCCCGAGAGCTGACGCTTCCGGGCCGAGACTCCAGGCTCGCCCGTCGGCCCGGTCCCCCAGGGGGCCGGGCCGTCGGTGTGTGCGGCGCCCTCGGCGGGGAAGCCCCCGGCGGGAGGTGTCCCGGCCGGGTGAGGCGGCGGTGGGCGCGGGGTCTTACGCTCGTCGCATGAGCCGGCCGCCCACGTTCACTCCCCCGCCCTGCGCCCGCGCGCGTCAGTTGTCGACACCGCGCGGGCACTTCGCCGTGCTCGACGCGCGCCCCGAGGGGACGCCGCGGGGCACCGCCCTTCTGATGCCCGGTTTCACCGGCAGCAAGGAGGACTTCATCGCCATGCTGGAGCCGCTCACCGCGGCCGGCTATCGCGCCGTCGCCGTCGACGGCCGCGGACAGTACGAGTCCGACGGCCCCGACTCCCAAGAGGCTTACGCACAGCCGGAGTTGGCGGCCGATGTGCTGGCGCAGGCGGCGGCGGTCGGGACTCCGGTCCATCTCGTGGGGCACTCGCTGGGCGGGCAGATCGCCCGTGCGGCCGTCCTCATGGACGCCGAGCCGTTCCTGACACTGACGCTGATCTCCTCGGGCCCCGCCCGTATCGCGCCCTCCCAGCGGGAGCGGGTACGGCTGCTGAGCGAGGCCCTGGAGTTCACGCACAGGGACATGGCGAAGGTCTGGGAGGCCATGCGGGCGATGGAGCCGCCGGAGGAGACGGACGTCGAGGGCGGCGCCGGCCACAGCGACGCGGATCTGCGCCATCGCTGGCTGCGCCACAACCCGGCCCAACTGATCGCCACGGGGCGCCAGTTGACGGTGGAACCGGACCGGGTGGCCGAGCTGGCCGCCGTACACCCGCTGCCCAAGCATGTGATGTCCGGCGAGCGCGACGACACCTGGCCGGTGCCGCTGCTCGACGACATGGCGCGGCGGCTGGACGCGCGCCGGACGGTGATCGAGGGCGCGGAGCACTCCCCGAACACCGATCAGCCGGCGCGTACGGCCGCCGCGCTCAGCACCTTCTGGGACAGCGCCGGCCGGGCGACCGCGTAGCGCTCAGAACTGCGCCTCCAGGTGCTGCCAGAACCCGTCGCGCAGCGCCCGCCGCAGCCCGGCGTGCCCGCGCAGCGACCGTTGCAGCAGCTTCTCCGCCTCGATCAGCAGGTCCTGGTCCACCGGCCCCGGCAGATACGGATGACCGGGCAGCAGCTCCGCCATCGCCACCCGCCCGCGCCCGACCAGCCAGGTCGCGGCGATCTGCGCGCCGATGAAGCGCACCTGTTCCCGCGAGGGCGGCGGGTCGCCCTCGTTCTCGTACGTGGTGACCGGCCGCCGGGTCACGTACGGCTGCCAGAATTCGAGGTCGAAGGTGCGCTGGCTGTCGACCTCCCACAGCAGCGGCTCGGCCTGGTTGCGCCCGTCGGCGGCCTCGATGCCCCAGAGATGGACGCGTGCGCCGTACCCCTGCGCGGCCTCGACGGCGGACACCAGGTCCTCGTCACCGCCCACCAGCGCGGCATCGCTGATGGCGCGGTGCCGGGCGAGCGATTCGAGATCCGTGCGGATCAGTGAATCGACGCCCTTCTGCTGGTTGTTGGCGTTGAGATTGCCGAGCCGGACCTTGACGTCGGGCAGTTCGGCGATGGACTGCTGCTCGGGTGTGTGGATGCGCCGCCGCGCGCCGTCGTACCAGTAGACGCGCAGCAGTCTGCTGTCCGCGAAGATCGTGCGCGCCTTGTCGATGAACGCCTCGATGAGCCCCTCGGCGTCGAGATCGAAGGCCCGCCGGTCCTCGGTCCCCGCCACCAGTAATCCGGCCGCCGCGTAGACGTAACCCGCGTCGACGAAGATGGCGTGGGTGGACGGGGTCTTCGCGACCTCGGCGAGCATCCGCTGGAGCAGCTCGTTGGTGTGCTCCAGGCGGGCGCCGACCTCGGCGATGTCGGGGTTGATCTCTGCCTCGCTCATACGAGCCCCATTGTCCGTGGACGCGCCTGTACCCGCCAGTAGTTAGCCAACCGAAAAATTTCCTTAGTGTAGGGAATGTTTGCAGAGGGCAAGGCGTTGTGGCCTTATGTAATCAATGATGGGCTACCCGTCACACACAGTTCTCCTACGGAGGATCAGACGAAGGGAGAAGCGGTATGCGCTTCGAAATCATGCGACTGAACGATGCTGACGGCACCGCCGTCGACAGCACCGTTGTGGACGCCGCCTCCGTCAATCAGATCGTGCAGCAGGCCGCCTCAACAGGGCAGCGCCTGTATATCCGCCCGGCCGAACCCACGGCCTCATAACTCTCGGATCCCCCGGATCCACTGATCGGCTCAGGTCGAGACGCCCCCGTACGGAGATCCGTACGGGGGCGCTTTGGTCTCACGCGCCCTGGACGACCTGGGTGACGCCGTTGATGATCTGCTGCACGGCGATGGCCGAGAGCATCATTCCGGCGAGCCGGGTCACCAGCACCACGCCGCCGTCCTTGATCAGCCGGATGATCACCAGCGAGTAGCGCATCGTCAGCCAGAGCACGGCGTGCATCGCCACGATCGCCGCCCACACCGACGCCTGCGCCGCGGCCCCGTCGGCGTGCTGCACGGCGAGGATGACGGAGACGATGGCGCCGGGACCGGCCAGCAGCGGCATGCCGAGCGGTACGAGGGCGACGTTGACGTCCTTCGTCTGCTTGGGCTCGTCGGTCTTGCCGGTGAGCAGATCGAGGGCGATGAGCAGCAGGAGCAGTCCGCCCGCGATCATCAGCGCGGGGACGGAGACATGCAGATAGTCGAGGATCTGCTGGCCGAGAAGACCGAAGACGGTGATCACACCGAAGGCGACGGCCACCGCCTGCCAGGCCATCCTGCGCTGGACCTTGGCGGGGCGCCCGGAGGTGAGGGCGAGGAAAATCGGCGTGATCCCTGGCGGGTCCATGATCACGAAGAGGGTGAGGAAGAGGGAACCGAAAACGGCGGCGTCGAACACGGGGTGGCCTTGCGAGGAGTGGGCGGACGGAGCAGGGGCGCGGCGCGCACGGCGTACGGGCGGCCCGACGGGCGCCCTGCGGGGTGCTTACGCGCGCTGTACGGGTCGCTTACGCGTGTCCGCCCGTGCCGGGGACCGGGAACGCGCCCGACGCGCGCCGGACGATCTCGCTGTAGATCTCGGGGTCGGTGCGGTACTCCCCGAGCCGGACGGTCTTCCGGCTGCCGTGATAGTCGCTGGACCCGGTGGTGAGCAGTCCCAGCTCGGCGGCGAGTCCGCGCAGCCGGGCCCGCGTGGGCTCGTCATGGTTCATGTGATCGACCTCGACGCCGTCGAGCCCCGCCTCGGCCATCCGTACGAGCGCCGCCTCGGCGACGACCGCGCCACGGGTCACGGCCAGCGGATGCGCGATGACGGTGACCCCGCCGGCGGCCTTGACCAGCCGGATCGCCTCGAAGGGGTCCAGCTCGTGCCGGGGTACGTGCACCCGGCCGTTGTCGGAGAGCCACTCGGAGGTGAACGCCTCGTCGACCGAGCCCACGACGCCCAGTTCGACGAGCGCGGAGGCGACATGCGGGCGGCCGATCGAGCCGTCCCCGGCGATCCGGGCGACCTGGTCCCAGGTGATCGGCACGTCCAGCTCCTGGAGCTTGGCCACCATCGCCCGCGCGCGCGGCACCCGGTCGTCGCGCACCAGCTCGCGCTCGCGCAGCAGTTGGGGCTCGTCGGCGTCGAAGAGATAGGCCAGCATGTGCAAACTCACACCGTCGGCCCGGCAGGAAAGCTCGGCGCCGGTGACGAGGGTGAGACCGCTGTCCAGTTCGCCGAGGGCCTTCAGCGCCTCGGCATGGCCCCGGGTGGTGTCGTGGTCGGTGAGCGCGACGACGTCCAGACCGGCGGCGGCGGCGTTGCGCACCAGCTCAGCCGGGGTGTCCGTACCGTCCGACGCCGTGGAGTGGGTGTGCAGGTCGATGCGCACGCGCGTACTCCAGGGGCTCCGACGGGCAGGGGACGCTCCAGGATAACGGGCGTACGAGGGGGCCCCGGCCCGATCCTCAGCTCAGCAGGCGCGGGGACAGCGCCCCGCACGGCAGCAGATCCACCTCGGCGCCCGCGTCCCGCAGGTCGGTCAGCACCAGTTCGTCGTACATCAGCAGCCCCGTCTGCTCCGGCCAGACGATCGCCCAGAGCCACAGCCCGAGCGCCTCGCCCGCGAAGACCGCGCGGTCCGGCGGGGCCTCGGGCACATGCCAGAGCGGGGTGGGGCGGCCGGCGGCCAGCAGTTTGGCGTGCGGGGGCTGGTCCACGCGGATGTGCGGGCCAGGGTCGGGGCCGTCGATCCCCGCGTACCGCGCCCCGAGTCCGACGCCCAGCTCCTCGGCGACCAGCAGCAGCTCTCCCGAGCCGCCGAGCGGGCCGGGTCCCGAACACGCGACGGCGGTCGCCCGGCCGCCGCTGCGGTCGTCGCCCGCGTAGGCCACGCCGGTGTAGAGCCAGCCCACCGGGAGCGGCCAGGGCATCCAGACGGGGACGCGGGCGCGGTTCACGACAACACCGAGGGCTTCGACGCTGGGGGGTATCACCGGCTGCATCGGATGCACCGTGCCGTGCGTGTCGCACTGCCAGGAGTCGGCGAAGAGACCGGGCGCCCTGACCCGGCCACCGCACTTCGGGCAACCTGGTTCGCCCCTCATGCTGCCCCACGGTCCTCCCCGCCCGACGCCCCGTCAAGGACGATCACCCGTCCGGCACAGAACCCCGGCAAATACCGGCGGCCTGTACGAGACGGGTAGTCCTCCGCACGGCGTAGGGGGTTCAGGGGCTCGGGAGGTCTTACGCGTAGACCGCCGGTCCGGCGCGGCGCGAGGGCGGGAAGATCGTCAGTCCAGCGGGACCGACCCGCGCGCCGGGTCGCGCAGATCCGTCCCGTGCGCCAGCCAGCGCTCCTGGAGCGCCTGCGCGCCCTTGACCCGCTTCCACGCGGCCTCGTTGGGCGTCATCGGAAGCAGCGGCAGGAACCGTACGGGTTCGAGCGGTGCGGTCAGCTCCAGATCGGGGACCAGCCCGCCGGACTCCCCGACGAGTACGGAGCTGAACGGCGCGCCGGGCCACAGGGGTTCACCGACCTCCAGCGAGGCGCCGGCCGTCACGACCAACCCCTCGACCTGGGGCGACGCGGCCAGTACGGCGAGGGGGCGCAGCACCTTGTCGGTGTCGGCGAGCCCGGCGCGTACCGACAGGATCAGCTCGGCGCGCGGCCCCCGGTCCGGGTCGGGGACGACGACCGTGGGGTCCGCCATCGGCCGCGCGGACATCCCCAGCGTGGCGTACCGGACGACGGCGCCGCCGTCGGAGCCGGGCGACTGTCCCGGGTCGAGGAATCGCAGCACCTCGACCCGGTCCGTGCCGACGAACGTCATCGCGGCGCGCGCGTCCGGTTCGCCGAGCGCCGTGCGCAACCGGGCCTCGACCAGAGAAAGAACTTCTGCCATCCGGTGAGCATAGAACGCCGTCTTAACGGGCAAGAGACCAAATTGGCCCGGATCGACTGCTAGTCTGGGCCGCCGATCGGACAGTACGCACAGGCGTCGCTCTCCGGTCCCGACACACGTCATCCCCTACGGGGGACCGGCCGGAGGAGGTGGGGCTGCGGTGGATCGAAGTCACCCGGCCAGTACCAGCCGCTCTTCCTCGCGCTGTACCGCCTCTCTCATCTGAGGCCCTGCCCCGTACAGGCCCGCGGCATGTCGCACGACGGAAGAGCACTGCACCAGCACCGTCTTTCCTGTCTGTAGCGAACGCCGTCATCGCGTCCTCGCGGTGCCGCCCGCTTTGCGGACGTATGCGCGCAGCGTCATGCCATGTCATGCCACGGTGTCCCGAATCCGTGTCGGCACGTACGCGCGTCACGTCCCCGTTCCGGGCTGTGCCACGCCCCGCCGACGGCCTCTCCGTGAGGAGCCAGCCATGTCGATGATCCGTGACCTGCGTGCGGCGGTCCGTCCGTCCCTGCGCAAGAGCAGCGCCCCCTACAGCACGTACGACTCCACCCGCGATCCCTCGGCGTCCAGCGCCGTCGTCGACTGCGCCGTCTACCGGGGCGGTCGCCGGCTGAAGGACGAGCCGTGCCTCACCCCGCACGAGGCGATGCTGGAGGTGCGCCGGAGCGGGGGCTTCGCCTGGATCGGCCTCCATGAGCCGACCGAGGCCGAATTCGCCGGTATCGCCGAGGAGTTCGGGCTGCACCCGCTCGCCGTCGAGGACGCCGTGCACGCCCACCAGCGGCCCAAGCTGGAGCGGTACGACGACACCCTCTTCGCCGTCTTCAAGACCATCCACTACGTGGAGCACGCCGAACTCACCGCGACCAGCGAGGTCGTGGAGACCGGCGAGGTCATGTGCTTCACCGGCCGGGACTTCGTCATCACCGTGCGGCACGGCGGCAAGGGGTCGCTGCGCGCGCTGCGGCACCGGCTGGAGGACGACACCGAACTGCTCGCCAAGGGGCCGTCGTCCGTTCTGCACGCCATCGCCGACCATGTCGTCGACGGCTACATCGCGGTGGCCGCCGCCGTGCAGGACGACATCGACGAGGTCGAGATCGCCGTGTTCTCGGCGCCCGCCAAGGGCAGCCCGCCGGGCTCGGACGCCGGGCGGATCTACCAACTCAAGCGCGAGGTGCTGGAGTTCAAGCGGGCCGTGGCGCCGCTGCTGCGCCCGATGCAGCTGCTGAGCGAGCGCCCGATGCGGCTGGTCGAACCCGACGTGCAGAAGTACTTCCGCGACGTCGCCGACCATCTGGCCCGGGTGCACGAGGAGGTCATCGGCTTCGACGAGCTGCTGAACTCGATCCTCCAGGCCAATCTGGCGCAGGCGACCGTCGCGCAGAACGAGGACATGCGCAAGATCACGTCCTGGGCGGCGATCGTCGCCGTACCGACGGCCGTCTGCGGTGTGTACGGCATGAACTTCGAGCACATGCCCGAACTCGGCTGGAAGTACGGCTACGGGATGGTGATGGGCGGCATCGCCGTCGTCTGCCTCACCATCCACCGGACGCTGAAGCGCAACGGGTGGCTGTAGACACCGCCTAGGCTGCCTGGCATGACAGACACCGCTCCCGGCTCACCACTCCTCGGCAAGGCTCTCGTCGAGGAGGCCACCAAGAAGTCCGGCCTCGTCTGGGTGCGGGCGGGTGGGCCCGCCCGTGCCCTGTGGCACGTCTGGCACGACGGCGCCGCGCTGATCGTCGGGGACGGCGGCGAGCAGCCCCTGCCGGGCCTGGCCGACGGCTCCACCGCCGAGGTGACCGTACGGAGCAAGGACAAGGGCGGGCGGCTGGTGGGATGGGCCGCGTCCGTCAGTGAACTCGCCCCTCGTACGGAGGCGTGGGAGAGCGCCGTCGCCGAACTGAAGGGCAAGCGGCTGAACGCGCCGGACTTCGACGAGATGACGGACCGTTGGGCGCGCGAGTCGCGGGTGCTGCGCCTGGAGCCGCGCGACGCGATCACCGACTTGCCGCGGGACTCACAGGCCGCCGCGCCGCTGCCGACGTCGGCGACGACACGCGGGCCCGCGCCGGCGGCCGTGCCGCGGCTGCTGTTCAAGCGCGCGAAGAAGGGCTGACGCGGCCCGGGGCCGGCTCAGGTGCCGGGCAGCGTGCTCCCGTAGTCCACCGTCTCGCCCTTGGCCGGCGCCCTCAGGGGGAAGTCCTTGCCCCAGTCGCTGAGGGTGAGCGTCCCCGCGTCACCCGCGCGGGCCAGTTGCAGCGGATACGGCGTACCTTCCAGCGACACGTTCAGCGAACCGCCCGCGCCTCCGCCGCCGGTGACCGCGATGGTGCGTACACCGCCGATCTCGGCTCGGTCGCCCTTGCCGCGCTTGCCGTGCAGCCCCAGCAGCCCGTCGAGCAGCACGCTCTTGTCGGTGAAGCCCCGCAGCTGGTCGTAGGCCGGGTCGTCCTCGGGGACCTTCACGTATTTGTCGTCGAGCTTCTCCGCGGCCTCGGCGTCGGCCTCGCTGGGCTCGCCGTCCTCGCCGCCGCCACCCTTGTCGCCCCCGTGGCTCCAGAAGTCCGCCTTCGCCTTCAGGAACAGCTCGTCCTCGACGCGCAGCAGCTCGAACGTGCCACCGGTCTTGGAGCTGACCGAGCCGGTCCCGCCGGCCTCCTTGAGCGACATGTTGAGCTTGTACGTCTGCCCGTCGGTGACGACCGTGCCCGACAGCCGCACCGCGTCCGCGCTCTCGGCGGCGGCCTTCGCCTTCTGCTCGATCCCGGCGGCCGTCAGCTTGCCGACACCGTTCGTCCCCGCGTCCGGATCCTCGTCGCCGCCGCACGCCGTGAGCGCGACGGTCATCCCGACGCAGAGAGCCACGGGAATCGCGGCCCGGCAAAGTCGGGCGGAGGACCGAAGAAGGGTCACGAACGCACTGCCTCTCATGCGTGACGGGGGACGGCAGACCGCAGCGTACCGGTGCCGACGGCACCCATCGACAACGAGTCCCGGCGACGGTTCCCCCGTACCGTACGGACGGATCCGCCAAGGCGGCACGGAGCGGTACGGGCTAGCCTGAACCCGTTGTCGGGGTCGATACGGGGACAGTCACGGCACGGCCGGGTACCCGGCACGGACAGAATCGCGGACCAGGAGGAGCGCATGATGGCGTCGGGCACCTCCCGGGTCTTCGTCTCGCACCTCGCCGGTGTGCCGGTCTTCGACCCGAACGGCGACCAGGTGGGCCGGGTCCGCGACCTCGTGGCGATGCTGCGCGTCGGCGGCCGTCCGCCACGGGTGCTCGGCATGGTCGTCGAGGTGCTCAGCCGGCACCGGATCTTCCTGCCGATGACCCGCATCACGGGCGTCGCGTCGGGTCAGGTGATCACCACGGGCGTGGTCAACATGCGGCGCTTCGAGCAACGCCCCACGGAGCGGCTGGTCCTGGGCGAGCTGCTCGACCGCCGCGTACAGCTCGTGGAGAGCGACGAGCAGGTGACCGTCCTCGATGTCGCCGTCCAGCAGCTGCCCGCCCGCCGCGAGTGGGAGATCGGGAAGGTCTTCGTACGGCGCGGCAAGGCCGGCGCGCTGCGGCGGCGCGGCGAGACGCTGACCGTCGACTGGTCGGCGGTGACCGGCTTCTCGCTGGAGGAGGACGGCCAGGGCGCGGAGAACCTGGTCGCGACCTTCGAGCGGCTGCGCCCCGCCGACCTGGCCAACGTGCTGCACCATCTGACGCCGAAACGGCGCGCGGAGGTGGCCGCCGCCCTCGACGACGACCGGCTCGCCGATGTCCTGGAGGAGCTGCCCGAGGACGACCAGGTGGAGATCCTGGGCAAGCTCCAGGACGACCGGGCCGCCGACGTCCTGGAGGCGATGGACCCGGACGACGCGGCCGACCTGCTCTCCGAGCTGCCCGAGGAGGACAAGGAGCGGCTGCTGGCACTGATGCGGCCCGGCGACGCCGCCGACGTACGGCGACTGCTGGCGTACGAGGAACGGACCGCGGGCGGCCTGATGACCACCGAGCCGATCGTGCTGCGCCCGGACGCGACGGTCGCCGACGCGCTGGCGCGGGTGCGCCGGCAGACCCTGTCGCCCGCGCTGGCCGCGCAGGTCTATGTGTGCCGGGCGCCGGACGAGACTCCGACGGGCAAGTACCTGGGCACGGTGCACTTCCAACGGCTCCTGCGCGACCCGCCGTTCACACTGGTCGGCTCGATCGTGGAGAGCGATCTGCCGCCGCTGTCGCCCGATACGCCGCTCTCCGAGATCACCGGGTATCTCGCCGCGTACAACATGGTGGCCGCGCCCGTCGTGGACGAGAGCGGGTCGCTGCTCGGCGCCGTGACCGTCGACGACGTCCTGGACCACCTGCTGCCCGACGACTGGCGCGAGACCGGGTTCCACGGCCTTCAGGAGGCCGCGGATGGGCACTGAGCGGGCGGACAAGGACGCGCCGAGGGACAGGGCGATGGCGGTCCCGGGAGCGAGCGCGGTGGCCCGTGGGCCGCGCGGACGGCTGGACCAGCCGCGTACGCCGAGGCGCAAGCTCCTGCCGGACTACGACCCCGAGGCCTTCGCCCGGCTCTCGGAGCGGATCGCACGCTTCCTCGGGACGGGTCGCTTCATCGTCTGGATGACGCTGACGATCATCGTGTGGGTGCTGTGGAACATCTTCGCGCCCCCGCAGGTCCGCTTCGACGAGTACCCGTTCATCTTTCTGACGCTGGCCCTGTCCCTCCAGGCGTCGTACGCGGCCCCGTTGATCCTGCTGGCGCAGAACCGCCAGGACGACCGGGACCGGGTCACCCAGGAGCAGGAGCGCAAGCAGAACGAGCGCTCCATCGCCGACACCGAGTATCTGACCCGCGAGATCGCCTCGCTGCGGATGGGACTCGGTGAGGTCGCCACCCGCGACTGGATCCGCTCGGAGCTGGAGGACCTGGTGCGCGAACTCGCCGACCGGCAGGAGACGCCGCGCCTCGAACCGGGCCGGCGACGTGACGAACCAGACCGCCCGGAGCACTGACGCGCTTTTTGGAGCCCGCGCGCCGCGCCGTACCATCTCCCTATGGCTACCGACACGCACGGAACCGTCGCGCCCGCCGAGGACGCGGTACGCGCAGCGCTGGCGACGGTGAACGACCCCGAGATCCACCGGCCGATCACCGACCTCGGCATGGTCAAATCGGTCGACATCGGGGCGGACGGCGCGGTGGCTGTCACGGTCTATCTCACGGTGTCCGGCTGTCCCATGCGCGACACGATCACCACCAACGTGACGGAGGCCGTCGCCGCGGTCGCCGGCGTCACCCGTGTCGACGTCACGCTCGACGTGATGAGCGACGAGCAGCGCAAGGACCTCGCGGCGTCACTGCGCGGCGGGACGGCCGAGCGGGAGGTGCCCTTCGCCAAGCCCGGCTCGCTGACCCGGGTCTACGCGGTGGCCTCGGGCAAGGGCGGCGTCGGCAAGTCGTCGGTGACGGTCAACCTGGCGGCGGCGATGGCCGCCGACGGTCTGAAGGTCGGCGTCGTCGACGCGGACATCTACGGGCACAGCGTACCGCGCATGCTGGGGGCCGACGGGACGCCCACCCAGGTCGAGAACATGATCATGCCGCCGTCGGCGCACGGTGTGAAGGTCATCTCGATCGGCATGTTCACCCCGGGCAACACCCCGGTCGTCTGGCGCGGACCGATGCTGCACCGCGCGCTCCAGCAGTTCCTCGCCGATGTGTACTGGGGCGATCTGGACGTGCTGCTGCTCGACCTGCCGCCGGGCACCGGCGACATCGCGATCTCGGTGGCACAGCTCGTGCCGAACGCCGAGATCCTGGTGGTCACCACGCCGCAGCAGGCCGCCGCCGAGGTCGCCGAGCGGGCCGGCTCCATCGCCGTACAGACCCATCAGAAGATCGTCGGCGTGGTCGAGAACATGTCCGGCCTGCCGTGCCCGCACTGCGACGAGATGATCGACGTGTTCGGGACGGGCGGCGGCCAGCGGGTCGCCGACGGGCTGACGAAGACGACCGGCGCCTCGGTGCCGGTGCTCGGTTCGATCCCGATCGACGTACGGCTGCGGGAGGGCGGCGACGACGGGAAGCCCGTCGTGCTGTCCGACCCCGACTCCCCCGCGGGCGCGGCGCTGCGGTCGATCGCCGGCAAGCTCGGCGGCCGGCAGCGCGGGCTGGCGGGCATGACGCTGGGTCTGACGCCGCGTAACAAGTTCTGACGTCCCGGACACCGGCAAGGGACGGACACCGCTCCACGCACAGGTAAGGGGCGCCCACCATTGGCGGGCGCCCCTTACGCGTGCGTGGAGCGGTGTCGCGACGGCTACTCGGGGACGTACGTCTTGATGTCCTCGATCACCGAGAAGCCGAGGCCGTAGGCGCTCATGCCGCGCCCGTACGCGCCGAGGTGCACCCCGCTGTCGGCCGAGCCGGTGGGGCCCGTCGAGCCGGCCAGCACCCAGCCGAATTCGGATTCGCGATAGTGGAACGGCGTCGGCACGCCGTCCACGGGGAGCGAGAGCACCGACCAGGCGGAGCCGTTCAGATCGTCGGCCAGTTCGAAGGCCGTCTCGGTCTGCTGGTCCAGCCAGTCGTCGCGCAGCGTGTGGTCGAGCTGTGCGGGCCAGGTCGACAGCAGCAGCGCCGAACCGGCCAGCCAGGCCGCCGAGGACACCGTCGTGGCGTCGAGGACGCCCGTGCCGTCACCGCTGCCCCGTACGGGGCTCGCGGCGACCGTGACGACCGCCGCGAAGCGTTCCTTCTCCGCGCCGGACGGGTC
Organism: Streptomyces sp. NPDC006643; assembly: GCF_042870175.1. Lineage (NCBI taxonomy): Bacteria > Bacillati > Actinomycetota > Actinomycetes > Kitasatosporales > Streptomycetaceae > Streptomyces > Streptomyces sp. NPDC006643. Next base: position 15,972 of record NZ_JBIAHA010000011.1, read on the forward strand.
CGGTCTTATCGACGGCTCCTCGCCGTGACCCGTGGAACCGTGCTGCACGGTGCCGTCCGCCGCCATGCCCACCTGCATCAGCCACCGGGGACCGGTGAACGCGTCGTCCAGCCCGTACCAGGGGAAGGTGGCCCGCAGATAGGCCTCGACCGCACGCGCCCCCGGCACTCCGTCCGTCGTGCCGGCCGCGCCATGGGTCCCTGCCCGACGTGTCGTCTCCATCTGTCCGGACCGCCTCCTCTATCTCGGAGTCCGGGCGGCCCGCCCTCACGGACGTCTCACTACCGGACAGATGGAGGATAGCCACCCGTTACCGGCCCGCCCGGCAGGGCGGCCCTCAGGTGGCGTCTGCGTCGAACGGCGGGCGGTCGGCCGCTTGCGGCTGTTCGGGCTTCTTCAGCAGGTCAGCGGTGCCGGAGGGGCTCTTCGTCAGGCTCGGGGCCGCGGTGTCACCCTTACCGCTGTCGCTCCCGGCTGTGTCGTCGCCCCTGCCGTGGACCGAGTCCGCGACGTCGTTGATTTCCTTCTTGAGGTTGAAGCTGCTGCGGATCTCCTTCAACCCCAGGTCGTCCTCGTGCTCCGACAACTGCTTCCGGACGAACTTCTTGGGATTGAGGTCCTCGAAGTCGAAGTCCTTGAACTCGGGTCCCAGCTCGGAACGGATGTCCTCCTTCGCATTGTCGGAGAACTCGCGCACCTTGCGGATGAAACGGGAAACGTCCTGGATGACCTTGGGCAGCTTGTCCGGGCCGAAGACGAGCACGGCGAGAATCACGAGCGTCACCAGCTCAAGCGCGCCTATGTCATTGAACACCTAGCTGCTCCTTGTGTTCTCCGTGCCCGCAGGCGAGACCTCGTCGGCCTGGCCTGTGATGGGTCGAGGCCCGGGCCGCTCCACGGTACCCGGCGGACCTGGCCGGACGGTACCTTCATTCGACACTCACCTACCTTCCGCGCTGCCGAGGACCAGAGTCATGGTCTGCTCTTTACCTCCGCGCGTCAGTGTCAGCTCCAGTTCGTCACCTGGGCGATGGGAACGGATCTTCACGATCAGCTCCTCGCCGCTGTGCACCCGCTGGCCGTCCACCTCGGTGATGATGTCGCCGGTCCTGATGCCCGCCTTCGCGGCCGGGCCGCCCTCCTCGACGGAGGGTCCGCCGTCGGCGCTCTTGGCACCGACCTTGGCGCCGTCGCCCGTGTACTCCATGTCGAGCGTGACGCCGATCACGGGGTGCGACGCCTTGCCCGTGTTGATCAGCTCCTCGGCGACGCGCTTGCCCTGGTTGATCGGTATCGCGAAGCCGAGCCCGATGGAACCGGCCTGGGCGCCGTCCGGCGTACCACTGCCGTCCGCGCCACGGATGGCGCTGTTGATGCCGATGACCTGTGCCTTCGAATTCACCAGCGGGCCACCGGAGTTGCCGGGGTTGATCGGGGCGTCGGTCTGGAGGGCGTCGACGTAGCTGATGTCGCTGCCGTCGCCCTTCTCGCCGCCGGCCGTGATCGGGCGCTCCTTGGCGCTGATGATGCCCGAGGTGACCGTGTTCTGGAGGTCGAAGGGCGCGCCGATCGCCACGACCGGGTCGCCGACCTGGACGTTGTCGGAATTGCCGAGCGGCAGCGGCTTGAGTCCGGAGACCCCGGTGACCTTCACGACCGCGAGGTCGTAGCCGCTGTCCTTGCCGACGAGCTTCGCCTTGGCGGTCTCGCCGCCGCTGAAGGTGATCGAGATGTCGCCGGACTCGCCGGCCGGGTCGACCACATGGTTGTTGGTCAGGATGTGGCCCGTGCGGTCCAGGACGAAGCCGGTGCCGGTGCCCTGCTCGCCGCCGCCGCTGACATGGAGGGTGACGACGCTCGGCAGGGCGCTGGCGGCGATCCCGGCGACGCTGTCGGCCGGGCGGCCCCCGCCGTCGTTGCCGGCCTGGGGCAGTTCGACGCTGGTGAGGCCGCCGGTGCGCTCGATGTACGCGCCGACGCCGCCGCCGATGACGGCGGCGCACAGGGCGAGGGCCAGGGCGCCGACGAGGCCGATGCCCCGGCGCTTCCTGCGGGGCTCGCCGGGGTCGGGGTACGACAGGGTCTGCTGGTGCCCGGGGGTGCCGGGGCTGCCGGGGCTGGTCCAGGGGTCGTACTGGAGCCACTGGGTGGGCTGCTGCTGGTGCTGCGGCTGCTGCGCGTGGGGGCCCTGCGGCGGGGGCAACTGCTGGGTGCCCGGCTGCGGATGGGGCACCTGCGGGTGGGGCTGCTGCTGCGTCTGGGGATGCGGCTGAGCCTGGGGCGGCGGGAGCGGCTGCTGGGCGGCCTGTGGCGGCACGCCGTAACCGGACGGCGGCTGCGGCTGGGCCTGGGCCCCCGGCTCGGGCATGGGCATCGGCTGCTGCCCGCTGTAGTGCTGCGGCGGGATGGGCGTGCCCTGGGCCGGGGTGGGCACCGGTCGCTGTACGGGCGGCGCGGGCGCCCAGGGTCCCGGGCCGCCGTAGGGCGGAGTGCTGTACGGGTCGGGCTCGTGCAGCGGCTGCGGACGGCCCTGCGTGGCCGTAGCCGTGGCTGTGCCCGCTTCCGTGGCGTCCGTGCTGTCCTGGATGTCCGCGCCCGGTCCCGGGCCCGTCGGCGCGCTCACCGCTGAGGGAGCGCGCTCGGGCGGGGCGAGGACATGGTCCTCGGGATCCGGGTCCGGCTCGGACAGGCGCCGTGGGGCGCCGTCGGCCGGTTCGGTGACCGTCGCGCGGTCGGGATTCGGGGGGACTTCATCGGTGACCGGCGACAGTTCCGTCGTCTCCTTTGCGTTCCGGTGCTCCGGTACGTCGGGCTCCCGCGGTATCGCGCGTCCCGATGCCGGGCGGCTCCACCACTTCGCCTTGGGTCCGGTGGGCTTGCCGTCGTCCATGCTCTCCCCGCACCTGCCTCGTCCGTGCCCCGACAAGGGCACCCGTGCAGGGATTCAACCAGGTTTACGAATGTCCGCGCAGGGACCCCGTCACCGACGCTGCGAAAGCGGCACGCCGGGCTGGGTGGGCGCGGCGAGCCGGGTGGGGTCGGGCGTGGCCGTGGGGGTGGTCAGTCCAGGGTTCGCCGCGAGCTGGAAGGCCGTGCCCGTAGGACGTATCAAGGGCGCCGCGGGGAAGTGGTTGAGCACCGCCGACTGGAACGGGTGGGGGGTGAGCGGCGCCCTCATCGTGCCGGGGGCGAGCACCGGCGCGCTGTCGACGGACTGCGGCAGAATGCCACCGCGCTCGCCGCCCTGCCTGCCCCGCGTCCCGTTGCCGGGCGGTGTGGTGGTGGCCCTGGTCAGCGGGGTGATGCCCGCGCCGGTCCCACGCGCCGCCGTGTCGGCCGTGGCACCCATGGGCAGTGCGCTCAGCGCCATCGCGGCGAACGACACCGCGCTCGCGGCGGCGAAGGCGAACCGCCGGCCGCGCCAGGGGGAGCGCTCGGCCTCCGTGCGGCCCACCTCGTGGATCCGGAAGCCCGCGCCGGAGTCGGAGCGCAGGGGGGAGGAGGCGTGGGGTCCCACCGGGCGGTAGCCGAAGGCGTCGCCGCGGGCACCGAAGACACCGCTGTTGAACGCGGTGCCGTCGAACGGGCCGCGCGTCTCGCCCTCGTCGTCCTCGGTGGGTCCGCCGGGGAGTCCCTGGAGCCGGGCGAGAAAGCCCTCGGACAGCGGCGGGGGCGCCGACTGTGCGAACGCGTTCTTCAGCCTGCGCTGGGCGTCGGCCTCCGCCTTGCACTTGGCGCAGGTCGCGAGGTGTGCCAGCACACGCTCCCGGGCGTCGTGACCGAGCTCCCCGTCCACCAGGGCGGCGAGCCGGTCCCCCAGGTGCTGCTCCGCGGGGGTCGGTCCTGTGCCACTCACGCGAGTCCGCCCTCCCCGGCCACGCTCGCGAACGTGCGCTGCTCGGCCCGAGCCTCGGGAGAACGGTGCGAGAGGGCCTTGCGCAGATGCGAACGGCCGCGGTGGATCCGGCTGCGCACCGTGCCGAGCTTCACGCCGAGCGTGGCGGCGATCTCCTCGTACGACAGTCCTTCGATGTCGCACAGGACGACCGCGGCCCGGAACTCGGGAGCGAGGGTGTCCAGCGCCTGCTGGACGTCCGCGTCGAAGTGGGTGTCGTGGAAGACCTGCTGCGGTGAGGGCTCACGGCTGGGCAGCCGCTCCGCCGCGTCGTCACCGAGCGCGTCGAAACGGATCCGCTGCTTGCGGCGGACCATGTCCAGGAACAGATTGGTGGTGATGCGGTGCAGCCACCCCTCGAACGTGCCGGGGGTGTATGTCGACAGCGATCTGAAGACCCGGACGAAGACTTCCTGGGTCAGATCCTCGGCGTCGTGCTGGTTTCCCGTGAGACGGTAGGCCAGGCGGTATACGCGGGCGCTGTGCGTGCTGACGATCTCCTCCCAGCTGGGAGGCGTCCACGCCTGCGATTCCGCATCCGATGCGAAGGTCGCCGTAACTGCGGAGTCGGTCGAGCGAGAACGGTCAGCGAAGTTGGTCACGGATTTCGGCTCACCGGCCGACCTGAGAAAGCGCTTGAACGCTCCTCCCCGATCCGCAGGCGCAGCCGCACCTCCCCTATCGACTCTGGTGGTGTCCAGCGGAGCACCTACCATAGCTACCTCGCCCGTTAGCTCCGGATAAGAATCTTTGCCTGAATTTGCGCCTGGTCCGCGGTCTTCATCCATGCGTTCCCCCACGCCTTCATAACGCCCGGTCCCATCAGCGGGTTCCCGCGTGCAGCGGATACAGTCACCGGTGCGCCAACTACGGGGACAGGAGAGGGTCATTACCGCCAACCGGCAGACAAGCTGGGCGTTCGCCGACGCTTTTGTCGCCGAGGACGAGGCACTGCGCTGGGCCCGCGACAGGGCCCGGGACATGGGGCTCCGCTCGGTGTCACCGGGCACGGGCGCCGCGCTTCGTCTGCTTGCCGCCACGGCGGACGCCAAGGCGGTGGCGGAGATCGGTACGGGTACCGGGGTCTCCGGGATCTATCTCCTGAACGGGATGCGGCCCGACGGCGTACTGACCACGGTCGACACGGAGCCGGAGCGGCAGCAGTTCGCACGCGAGGCGTTCCGCGCGGCCGGCTTCACCAACAACCGCGCGCGCTTCATCCCCGGCCGGGCCCTCGACGTACTCCCCCGGCTCGCCGACGGCGGATACGACCTGGTCTTCTGCGACGGTGACCGCCTGGAGTGCCTGGACTATCTCGCTGAATCGTTGCGCCTGCTGCGACCAGGGGGGCTGGTGTGCTTCGAGGGGGTCTTCGCCGACGGCCGTACGGTCGACTCCGCGGCCCAGCCCCACGAGGTGCTGCGGCTGCGCGAGCTGCTGCGCACGGTCCGCGAGATGCAGGACGAGCTGCTGCCGTCGCTGCTGCCGGTGGGCGACGGGCTGCTCTGCGCCGTACGCCGCTGAGCGGCCCCTCTTACGAACGACGCACTCCGGAACGGCCGACGGCGTAAAGCTGCCCCGCCACGGAGATGTCCGGGGCGGGGCAGCACGAGAATGCGCGTTCTGTCCGCGTCAGCCGACGACCTTCTTCAGGGCGTCACCCAGCGCATCCGCCTCGTCGGGGGTCAGCTCGACGACCAGCCGACCGCCGCCTTCGAGCGGAACGCGCATGACGATGCCCCGCCCCTCCTTGGTCACCTCGAGCGGGCCGTCGCCCGTCCGCGGCTTCATGGCCGCCATGCTCGTTCCCCTTCCTGAAACCAGCTCATCGCAGCCGGCGGCCCCATGACAGGCGCTGTGTCACCGGCATCGAACACATTGCTTCCAGGCCATTATCCCGCATGGCGGGACCCGATGACCAACATCGGACGGCATCGCTTACGCAACGCGCTCTCTCAAAACGACTCAATTCGGCGATCCGCCTGCGATACTTCGCCGCTGTTCACGGCTCCGCGGCCCTGGATTGTTTGACGCAGGTCACATGCCGACCTGCGGTGATCTCCGCCATGCTGGGGCCCGACAGGACAGCGGGACAGGCAGTCAGAGTCGCAGAGGAGATCCGATCATGGCCGACACGGTGCTGTACGAGGTGAGCGACGGGCTCGCGACCGTCACGATCAACCGGCCCGAGGCCATGAACGCGCTGAACATCGCGGCGAAGGCCGCCCTGCGCGACGCGCTGCGCACCGCGGCCGACGACTCCGCCGTACGGGCCGTCCTCCTCACCGCGACCGGGCGGGCCTTCTGCGTGGGGCAGGACCTGAAGGAGCACGTCTCCCTGCTCGCCGCCGACGCGGCCGACGGCAGCGGCGGGACCATGAGCACCGTGCGGGAGCACTACAACCCCATCGTGCGGGCCCTGACCGAGATGCCGAAGCCGGTCGTCGCGGGGGTCAACGGGGTCGCGGCCGGTGCGGGCCTCGGCTTCGCGCTCGCCTGTGACTACCGTGTCGTCGCCGACACCGCCTCCTTCAACACGTCGTTCGCCGGTGTGGCGCTGACGGCCGACTCCGGCGTGTCGTGGACGCTGCCCCGGCTGATCGGGCAGAGCAGGGCGGCCGATCTGCTGATGTTCCCGCGGTCCATCACCGCCGAGCGGGCGCACGAGCTGGGCATCGTCAACAAGCTGGTCCCCGCGGCCGATCTGGCGGCCGAGGCGGCGACCGTCGCGCGGACCCTCGCGGAGGGCCCCACGCTGGCGTACGCGGCGCTGAAGGAGTCCCTGGCGTACGGAGCCGGTCACTCGCTGGCCGAGACGCTGGAGAAGGAGGGCGAACTCCAGAACCGGGCGGGCGCGTCGCAGGACCACGGCATCGCGGTCCAGGCCTTCCTCGACAAGGAGAAGCCGCGCTACGTGGGCCGCTGACGCCGCCGCCGGGTCGCTCTGCGTGCGCCTGTCGGCCGGCTGGGGCTCAGGCTTCGGCTTCGGCGAGCCGGCGGCGGACCAGGCACCCGGCGAGGTGGTCGTCGACCAGGCCGCACGCCTGCATCAGCGCGTACGCCGTCGTGGGGCCGACGAATCGGATGCCGCGCTTCTTGAGCGCCTTGGCCAGCGCGGTGGACTCGTCGGTGACCGCCGGGACGTCCGCGATCGTCTTCGGCACCGGGCGCGTCGCCGGATCGGGGGCGTACGACCAGATGAGGCCGTCCAGCTCGCCGGCGGACCAGCCGGCCAGCTCGCGCGCGTTGGCGAGCGTGGCGTCGATCTTGGCGCGGTTGCGGATGATGCCCTCGTCCGTCAGCAGCCGGGCGGCGTCCGCGTCGGTGAAGGCGGCGACGGCCGGGATGCGGAATCCGGCGAAGGCCCGGCGGAAGCCCTCGCGGCGGCGCAGGATCGTGATCCAGGAGAGGCCGGACTGGAACGCCTCCAGGCTCAGCCGCTCGAAGAGCGCGTCGTCGCCGTGGACGGGGCGGCCCCACTCCTCGTCGTGGTACGCGACGTAGTCCTCGGTCGACAGGCCCCAGGGACAGCGCAGCTCGCCGTCCGGTCCCGCCACCGCCGTGCCGTCGGTCATCGTCGCTCCTCCTCGCCCGGGTTCTTGAAGAGGTCGGGTCCGGCGACCGCCGTCGCCTGCGCGCCCGCCAGGCTGGACTCCAGCTCGGCGATCCGCGCGTCGCGCTCGGCCAGCTCGGCGCCGAGCCTGGCCAGCACCTCGTCCACGTCCGCCATCCGGTAGCCGCGGGGGGCGACCGGCAGCCGCAGGGCCTCGATGTCGGCGCGGCCCACCGGGCGTGTCGCGGGCAGTGGGTCCACGAGCCGTTCGGGCGCGGCCTCCGGCAGCACCTCGCGGTCGCCGCCGCCGACCACCGCGAGGGTGACGGCGGCCACCACCACGACCATCGCGATGAGCAAGAACAAGAACACGAGCTTCTCCCCGGGGGCCGATGACGTCCGGTGCCGATGGTGCCATGCGGGACCGACAGTCCGGGACCGCCGGTTAAGGTCGCTGGCGACGGAACGGGCGGCTGGAACGGGCGGTGACCAGGGGATGAGCAGCGGCACTCTGCGGCTGGGACGGCGGGAGTTCGACGCGTACGAGCCGGTGGTCATGGCCATCGTCAACCGGACCCCGGACTCGTTCTACGACCAGGGCGCGACCTTCCGCGACCGGCCCGCGCTCGACCGGGTGGAGCAGGCGGTGTCCGAGGGAGCCGCCATCGTCGACATCGGCGGGGTGAAGGCGGGGCCCGGCGACGAGGTGACGGCGCGCGAGGAGGCGCGCCGTACGGTCGGTTTCGTCGCCGAGGTCCGCAGGCGCCACCCGGACGTGGTGATCAGTGTCGACACCTGGCGGCACGAGGTCGGCGAAGCCGTCTGCGAGGCGGGCGCCGATGTGCTCAACGACGCCTGGGGCGGGGTGGATCCGAAGCTCGCGGAGGTCGCCGCACGGTACGGCGCGGGGCTGGTGTGCACGCACGCGGGCGGGGCCGAGCCCCGGACCCGGCCGCACCGGATCGCGTACGACGACGTGCTCGCGGACATTCTCCGGGTGACGCTCGGGCTGGCCGAGCGGGCCGTGGAGCTGGGCGTGCGCAGGGACGGGATCATGATCGATCCGGGGCACGACTTCGGGAAGAACACCCGGCATTCTCTGGAGGCGACCCGCAGGCTGGGCGAGATGGCGGAGACCGGCTGGCCGGTGCTGGTGTCGCTGTCCAACAAGGACTTCGTCGGGGAGACCCTCGACAAGCCGGTGAAGGAGCGGCTGATCGGCACGCTCGCGACGACCGCCGTCTCGGCGTGGCTCGGCGCGCGGGTCTACCGCGTGCACGAGGTGGCCGAGACGAAGCAGGTACTGGACATGGTGGCGTCCATCGCGGGGCACCGGCCCCCGGCGGTGGCCCGCCGGGGACTGGCCTGAGCGCTCCGTTCCGTACGGCCGGGTTGCCGGCCGTACGGAACGGCGCCCTTCTAGGGATGCCGCCACGGGTGCGGCCGGGGGCCCGATCCGAACGGCGGGCCCTACTTGCCGGTCTCCTTGGTCACCAGCGCCACCGCCTCGTCCACGTCGTCCGTGACGTGGAACAGCAGCAGGTCCTTCTCGGAGGCCTTGCCCTGCGCCACGACCGTGTCCCGCAGCCAGTCGATGAGCCCGGACCAGTACCGCGTCCCGAAGAGGACGATCGGGAAACGGGTCACCTTGCGGGTCTGGACGAGGGTGAGCGCCTCGAACAGCTCGTCCAGCGTGCCGAGGCCGCCGGGCAGCACGACGAAACCCTGGGCGTACTTCACAAACATCGTTTTCCGGACAAAGAAGTACCGGAAGTTCACACCGATGTCGACATGCGGGTTGAGCCCCTGCTCGAAGGGCAGCTCGATGCCGAGTCCGACGGAGACCCCCTTCGCCTCCCTCGCGCCCTTGTTCGCCGCCTCCATCGCGCCGGGCCCGCCGCCGGTGATCACCGCGAATCCGGCGTCGACCAGTGCCCGGCCGATCCGCACGCCGGACTCGTAGTCCGGTGAGTCGACGGGCGTACGGGCCGAGCCGAAGACGCTGATGGCGCTGGGCAGTTCGGCGAGCGCGCCGAAGCCCTCCACGAACTCGGACTGGATGCGCATGACCCGCCAGGGATCGGTGTGCACCCACTCGGAGTCGCCCTCGGTGTCCAGCAGCCGCTGGTCGGTGGTGCCGGGCTGCACCTGGTCCCGCCGACGCAGCACCGGCCCGAGACGCTGTGTGTCCGGCTTCCGTGCTTCCTCAGGACTGCCCATGGACTGCTCCCTCCGCTGCTGTGCCAGTTCTCGGCCAGCGTAGATCCATCGAGGTGACAAACGGCGAAATTCCGGCGGTCGGTCCGGCTCCCCCGCCGTACCGACCGCGCCGCCGACGCCTCTTAGGAGGTCAGCCACTCCCGCAGCCGGTTCTCGCAGTGTGTGATCCGCTCGACGGCCACGTGCTCGTCCCGCTTGTGGGCGAACAGGGCGTCCCCCGGGCCGTAGTTGACCGCGGGCACCCCGAGCGCGCCGAAGCGCGAGACGTCCGTCCAGCCGAACTTGGGCTGCGCGGTGCCGCCCACGGCGGCCATGAACGCGGCTGCGGCGGGGTGCGAGAGGCCGGGCAGGGCCGCGCCCGAGTGATCGTCCACGACGAACTCCCGGACCCCGCAGTCGGCGAACACCTCACGCACGTGCGCCACCGCCTCGGCCTCGCCGCGGTCGGGCGCGTAGCGGTAGTTGACGACCACGGTGCACGCGTCGGGGATGACGTTGTTCGCCACGCCTCCCTCGATCGCCACGGCGTTCAGGCCCTCCCGGTACTCCAGTCCGTCGATCACCGGGCGGCGCGGTTCGTACGTGGCGAGGCGGGCCAGGATCGGCGCCGCGGCGTGGATGGCGTTGGACCCCATCCAGCCGCGCGCCGAGTGCGCCCGCTCGCCCTCCGTACGGAGGTGGATCCGCAGCGTCCCCTGGCAGCCGCCCTCGACCTGTGCGTCGGAGGGCTCCAGCAGGACGGCGAAGTCCGCCTCCAGGAGGTCGGGGCGGGCGGCGGCCACGTGCCCGAGTCCGTTGAGGTCGGCGGCGACCTCCTCGTTGTCGTAGAAGACGAACGTGAGGTCGCGGTTGGGGGCCGGGACGGTCGCGGCGATCCGCAGCTGGACGGCGACGCCCGACTTCATGTCGGTGGTGCCGCAGCCCCACAGGATGCCGTTCTCGTCCAGCCTGGAGGGCACGTTGTCCGCGATCGGCACGGTGTCGATGTGCCCGGCCAGGATGATCCGCTCGGCCCGGCCGAGGTCCGTACGCGCGACGACGTTGTTGCCGTACCGCTCGACCGTGAGGTGCGGCAGGGCGCGCAGCGCCTCCTCGACGGCGTCCGCGAGGGGTTTCTCGGTGCCGCTGACGGACGGGATGTCGACGAGCCGGGCGGTGAGCGCCGGCGCGTCCAGCGTGAGGTCGAGGGTGGTTCCGGTCTTCGTTTCGGGCATGGCCAGACCCTACGACGTGGCCGGTGCCGGCCGGGGGTCGCGGGCCCGGTCGTACCGGTTCTGGCCGGGCGGCGGTGCCGGTACGGTGTGCGCGTGTCCGAGACCGCCTCCCCTCCCCGTCGCGGCCGATTCCTCCGCGCCATGGCCGCCTTCACCGTGCTCCTCGCGGTGGCCGGCTATCTCGCGGTGCGGTTCGGTTCCGACGACATCGGCCCGCCGCGCTGCACGGCGAGGGCCGCCGAGCCGACGGACGGCGACGTCCGCACGTACGAGATGAGCCCGGAGCAGGCGGCGAACGCGGCCACGATCTCCGCGGTCGGCACCACCCGCGGGCTGCCCGAGCGCGCCGTCACGATCGCCCTGGCGACCGCTCTCCAGGAGTCGGCGCTGCGCAACATCGACTACGGCGACCGGGACTCCGTCGGCCTCTTCCAGCAGCGCCCGTCGAAGGGCTGGGGCACGGTGGAGCAGATCCTCGACCCCGCATACTCGGCGGGGCAGTTCTACACGCACCTCGCCGAGGTGCCCGGCTACTACCGGCTTCCTCTTACGGACGCGGCGCAGCGGGTCCAGCGCAGCGCGTACCCCCTGGCGTACGCGAAGCACGAGCAGGACGCGGCGGTGCTGTCCGCCGCGCTCACCGGCAAGGCCGCGGCGACCCTCACCTGCACGGGCGGCGACGACGGCGAACCGGGTGACGCGGCGACGGTGCGGGCCGCTCTGAAGCATGACTTCGGGGCGAAGGTGCTGCCGGGCGGTGGCGGCGACCCGGGGGCGAAGAGCGCCGAGGCGGGTGGACAGGCGGGCGGTGAACCGGCCGTGGCCACGGGTCTGTCGGAGGTCACGCTGCCGGTCAAGTCCGCGAACACGGCCCGTGGTTGGGAGTTGGCCCACTGGGCGGTGGCGCACTCCGCCGAACTGCGGATCGCCGAGGTGTCCGTGGGCGACCGGGTGTGGAGCGTGGCGAAGGCCGGCCAGGGCTGGCGGAAGACCGGCGGCGAATCCGGCCCCGCGCGACCGGGTGGGAACGACGTTCGTCTGCGTATCGCGCAGTAGTGCGGCGCGGTCACCCGGACGGAGTAGTCATGGCATATCCGGGAGGCATTGCGCCGGGCCCTCGGGCGATTCACTCGTCTGGCGCCAAATCCCTTGCCGCAAAAGCGAAGTGACGGTTCGCCAGTTCTCCGCACCGAGGATCCTTTGACCGTTTTTATCCGGGACGGATAATGCGACGCATTGCCAATTCTTTACTCTCGCACACCGCAACCTCAGGTGCCCTTCGAGGGGTTGTCACAGCGTCCGATCGCCGGACACGACAATTTCCTCTCCCGTCAAAGGAGCACCATGTCCCTCCCCCTGACCCGTCGGATCGCCCGTGCCGCGCTGCTTATCGCGGCGGGCGCTGCCCCCGTGGTCGGTGCGGCCGGCTCCGCCAGCGCAGCAGCCCTCCCCCAGACCGCCGACCTCGGCAGCGTTTCCCAGCTGGACGGCGCCGCCCTCGGTGACACGCTGGACAGCGGCGCCCGCCAGGCGACCGGCATCGCGGGCGAGGTCGGCGCCGAGACGGTTCGCACCTCCGTCCCCGCGGCCGGCGAGACCCTCGGCGGCGTCGCCAAGTCGGCGACCCCCGTCGCGCAGCGGGCGGCCGGTGAAGCCGCCGGCGGCGCCGGTCAGACCCTCGGCGACGCGGCCACCTCCGTCACCGAGAACGGTCTGCCGACCGACGCGCTCGGCAACGGTCTGCCCACCGACAAGCTCCCGGTGAACACCCTGCCGCTCGGCTGATCCACGGCCGGTCCGGGGCGACGCGACCACGAAGGGGCCCGGGGAGTACGTACTCCCCGGGCCCCTTCGTGTCGTGCTGTGCCGTGCGGTGTCGCCCCGTACAGTCCGGCGCGCGCCGCCGTCCCTCAGCCGAGCCGCTTGACGGCGGCCTCGACGCGTTCGTCGGTCGCCGTGAGCGCCACCCGTACGAAGCGGTCGCCCGCGGGCCCGTAGAAGTCCCCCGGCGCCACCAGGACACCCAGCTCCGCCAGCCGGGCCACCGTCTCCCAGCACGGCTCGTCGCGCGTCGCCCAGAGGTAGAGGCTCGCCTCGCTGTGCTCGATCCGAAAGCCGTGGCCCTCCAGGGCCGCGCGCAGGGCGGTGCGGCGGGCCGCGTACCGCGCGCGCTGCTCCGCCACATGGGTGTCGTCGCCCAGCGCCGCGACGGTCGCCGCCTGCACCGGGGCGGGCGTCATCATGCCGCCGTGCTTGCGGATCTGGAGCAGTTCGCCCAGGACGGCCGCGTCGCCGACGAGGAAGGCCGCGCGGTAGCCGGCCAGGTTGGAGCGCTTGGAGAGCGAGTGGACGGCCACGAGGCCCTCGTACGAGCCGCCGCAGACGTCCGGGTGGAGTACGGAGACGGGCTCGGCCTCCCAGCCGAGTTCCAGATAGCACTCGTCGCTGAAGAGCAGCACGCCGTGCTCGCGGGCCCAGGCGACGATCCGGGTCAGCTCGGCCTTGTCCAGGACCCGGCCGGTCGGGTTCGACGGCGAGTTCAGCCAGAGCAGCTTCAGGCCGGCCGGGTCGAGCGCGGTCGGGTCTTCGTAGGAGACGGGCTCCGCGCCGCACAGCCGGGCGCCCACCTCGTACGTCGGGTAGGCCAGCCGCGGATACGCGACCCGGTCACCGGCGCCGAGACCGAGCTGGGTCGGCAGCCAGGCCACCAGTTCCTTGGAGCCGACGACGGGCAGGACGTTGGTGTGCGCGACGTCGCGCGCGCCGAGGCGCCGTTCGGCCCAGCCCGTCAGCGCGTCACGCAGCTCGGGCGTGCCCCACACCGTCGGATAGCCGGGCGAGTCGGCCGCGCCGATCAGGGCCTGCCGGATCACCTCGGGGACCGGATCGACGGGGGTTCCGACGGACAGGTCCACGATGCCGTCCGGGTGGGCCGCCGCTGTCGCCTTGTAGGGCTCCAGCTTGTCCCAGGGGAAGACCGGAAGTCGCGAAGAGACTGCGGACACGGTGCTCACTTTCACTTGCCGGTACGACGGGGAAACACCTCGGCCCCGTACGGCGAAAGTTGCCGTACGGGACCGGGGTCGCGCTTGTCAGTCGTTCTGAGGCTGAGGCGGCAGTGCGGCGATGAAGGGGTGGTCACGCTCGATCAGACCGAGCTTGGACGCGCCACCGGGGGAACCGAGTTCGTCGAAGAACTCCACATTCGCCTTGTAGTAGTCCTTCCACTCCTCCGGAGTGTCGTCCTCGTAGAAGATCGCCTCGACCGGGCATACCGGCTCACAGGCGCCACAGTCGACGCATTCGTCCGGGTGGATGTACAAGGACCGGGAGCCCTCGTAGATGCAGTCGACCGGGCACTCTTCGATGCACGCCTTGTCCTTGAGATCCACACAAGGCTGCGCGATGACGTAGGTCACGCTGTCGTTCCTCCTCGATAGGGCGCGGCGGGCCATCTGCGGCTCCGTCCACGGGCGCGCGGGAGCGCGGCGTCGTCGATGCCCGCACCTAGTATCTCCGTTCCTGGGCATGATCCGCACAGGAGGGGCGCACAGAGCTGTGGAATTCACAACCGGAGGACGGCTGGAGGTCCGGATCACCCCCGCCGACGTGGGGAAACGTGTGTCCGTCCGCCGTCTGACCGGCGCCGTCGACGGCGCGGAGAAGTTCACCGACACGGTCGGAGTTCTCACATCTTGGGACGCCGGTGTGGTCCTCATCACACGGCGCACCGGTGAGACGGTCCGGATCGCGGCGTCCTCGCTCGTCGCGGGCAAGGTCGTACCGGCCGCGCCGGCCCGTCGGCGTGGCCCCGCCGCGAACTTCCTGGAGCTGGCGAAGGTCTCCGCGCGGGCGTGGCAGCCGGTCGAGCGGGAGGCGCTCGGTGAGTGGGAGCTGCGGGCGTCCGCCGGATTCACCCGGCGCGCCAACTCGGTGCTGCCGCTGGGCGACCCGGGAATGCCCCTGGACGAGGCGCTGACGCGCGTACGGGGCTGGTACGAGCGGCGAGGGCTGCCCGCGTACATCCAGACCGCCACGGGCGCTCAGGGGACGCAGGAGCTGCTCTGCGCGGAGCTTGAGGCACGGGGCTGGCGGCGGGAGGTCACGGCGGAGCTGCGCGTCGGCGCCCTGGCGCCGCTGGCGGACGGGGACTCCACCGCGCGCGTGAGCCTCGACCGCGCCTGCGACGAGGCGTGGCTCCGGCGCTACCAGCGGTTCGACGAGCCGGGGCCGCACGTGCTGCGGGTGCTCGGCGCGGGGCCGTCCGTGTGGTTCGCCTCGGTCGCGGGCGACGACGGGGTGCCGGCGGCGATCGGCCGGTGCGTCGTCGACGGGCGCTGGGCCGGCTTCATGGCCGTGGAGGTCGATCCCGCGCGGCGGCGGCGGGGACTTGCGAGCGCGGTGATGCGCGCGCTCGCCGCGCGCGCCCTTGAGGAGGGCGCGTCGGCGGCGTGGCTCCAGGTCGAGTCGGACAACGAGGCGGCGGGGGCGCTGTACGACGGCATGGGCTTCGCCACGCATCACCGGTACCACCACTTCCGAGCCGCGTGAGGAGCGACCGACCGGCCATGGACTCTCAACCGCCCCTGCCCGACCGCCGGAGCCGCTTCGCCGCGGAGGCCCGCGCGGAGCGGCCCGACGTCGCGCTGCTCTGCCTCCTCATCGGTACGGAGGCGGACGCCTCGCTGGACGAGGCCGGGCTCGACGCGGCGCAGATCGAACTCGACCGCCTGGCCGGGATGCTGCCGTTCGGCCTCACCGGCCCGCGCGCCTGGGCCGCGGCGCTGGCGGATCTGCTGGGCGCACGCCTCGGCTTCCGGGGCACGCCGGGCGAGTACGGGCGCCTGGAGGCGTCCCTGCTGCACGAAGTGCTGCGGCGCAGGCGCGGGTTGCCGATCCTGCTGTCCGTGCTGTGGACCGAGGTGGCGCGCCGCGCGGGGGCGCCGGTGTACGGGGTGGCCCTGCCCGGCCACTTCGTCGTGGGCCTCGGTTCGCCCGAGGAGCCCGAGGAGAGGGTCCTGGTGGACCCGTACGCGGGCGGCAGGCTCCTGACGCGCCAGGACACCGAGACGCTGGTGACGGGGGCGACAGGCGCCCCTCTGGAGCCGTCGATGCTGAGCCCGGCGGAACCGCTCCATGTGATCGTGCGCATCCTGAACAACATCCGCGCGTGGGCCTCGACGCGCCCCGAACGCGGCGATGTCGCCCTGTGGGCGGTCGAACTGAGCCTCCTCCTCCCGTCCCACCCGGCCCGCCTCCGCTACGAACGCGCCCAACTGCTGGTGCGGCGCGGGGATTTCCTGGCGGGGGCGGCGGAGATGGACGAATACGCGGAGGTGGTGGCGGCGGTGGAGCCGTCCACGGCGGAAGCGATCCGCCACAAGGCGCGGGCGGCGCGGGCGATGCTGAACTGACGGGGGCCGCCGACCGCCGTCCCGGCGGGGCCACCGGGGCGTCGCGACCACGCCTTCGGCTGCCGGACGCGCGACGCGGCGTGGGGCGTGACGAGCCGTGTGCGCGGCACGTCGGGCCGTCGCGTACGGGGGACGGACGCCCGCGGAACGGGGCGGCGCGCAAGGCGCACGGCGTCCAGCCGCCGGCTGCCGGGTCACACAGGCCCGCGGACCACGTCCACGCGGCACGTCAGACCGGCCGGCCGTACGCGGGACGACACCCGGAGGCGCGTAAGACGCACGACGCTCAGCCGCCGACAGCCCGGCACGCGCGGACAACGGCTCGTCGCCGAGCGGGCGGGGCCACGTCCACGCGGCATGTCAGACCGGCCGCCCGTACGGGGAACGGGCCCCGCTGCCACCAGGCCGCACCCAGAGGCGCGTAAGACGCACGAAGTTCAACCGCCGACAGCCCGGCACGCATGGGCCCGCGCGGGCAACGGACTGGTGGCCGTGCGCGGCGGGGCCACGTCCACGCGGCATGTCAGACCGGCCGCGCACCTCGGATGGCGCCCGCGCACGCAGTGGCGCTTAAGACGCACGGCATTCAGTCGGCGACAGCTCGCCAACAGCCCGGCCGAACGCGCCACCGCGCGGACAACGGCTCGTCGCCGGGCAGGGCGGGGCCACGTCCACGCGGCACCTCAGGACCGGCCGCCCGTACGCGACTACGGCATCCGCTGCCACCGGCTCCGCCGCGTCAGGGGACGCGAAAGCCCGCCCTCGCCGCCGGGGTGCGGTGGCGAGGGCGGGCCCGGTGGGTTTAGCCCTGGGGGTTGAGGTCGATTTCCGCTGTGCGTTCCTCCGGGGTTTTGCCCAGGAGGGGCTTCTGCATCGCCTGGGCCACGTCCGCCGCCGACAAGGGGTGTTCCTTGCCGTCGGCCTTTGTGATCGTCAGGCCCTCGAAGACGCCGTCCAGCAGTTGTTCGATCGCCGCCCTGTCGTAGACCTCGACCAGTTTTCCGTCGATCGCCTTCATGGAGAGGATCTGCGGCAGTGACCGGTCGGGGCCGAACTGGATCTGTTTGCCGCCCGCCTTGATCGTGATCAGGCCGGACATCGCGGGCTGTGCGAAGTCCTTCATCGCGCGGTCGAGTTCGGCCTGGTCGATCGTCGGTTCGCGGCTGCTGATGGGCAGTTCGACGGTGTTCGGCTCGCCCGTCTCGACCTGGGCGCGGTAGGCGTCCTTCACCGAGATCATCGAGCGCTCGACGTCAAGTGCCTTGCCCGCCTTGCCCGGTACGGCGACGGCCTTGCCCGGTTCGAACTTGATCGTGCCGTCGGCCGCCGAGCCCGAGTCGCCCGCGAGGTCGGTGAGGGCGACGCGCAGTTTCTCCTCGTCGACCGGGATCACCGGCTCGGTGACGCGTTCGCCGCCGAAGAGGGAGCCGATCACGGAGACCGGGTTGTAGTCGCTGCCCGCCGCGCTGCGGACGGTCGCCTGGCTGTCGAGGCTGAGCCCCGCCTTGTCCGGGCCCAGCTCTTCCTTCTTGCCGCCGACGGACAGCTGGAGCGGCGCCGTCGAACGCTTGCCGAGCGTCGCCTCCAGTTTGTCCACCGCGTCGTCGCGGGTGCCGCCGCCGATGTCCACCCCGAGCACGGTGGTGCCCTTGGGTACGTCGGAGTGGTTCAGGAGCAGCCCGGCGCCGTAGGCGATCACGACCAGCGTGACGATGCCCACGCCGGCGCCCATCAGCTTGGAGCGGCCCTTCTTCTTGGGAGGCGGGCTCGCCGTCCGGGCCGGTACCGGCTTGGAGCCGGACGCGGGGGTGGCGGACGCCGGTCCCGGCGGGCCGGGGAAGTCCGGCGACGAGAAGTCGGGGTTGCCGCCGCCGTGGGACGAGGGCCCCGTCGACATGGGGCCGCCGCCCGACGGACCGGGAGGCGCGGGCAGTTGGCCGTCCTGGAACCGTCCGCCCGCCAGATCGGCGCGCGCCGCCGTGCCCGGCTGGGCGCCGGCGGGCGGGAACGGCGAACGGCTCTCCGAAGGCACCACCGGGATGCCGCTGGTGAGCGTGTCGCCGGAGACATGGCCGCCGGGCCCGCCGGGGGGCTCGGGGGCGGGCGGCTGGGGGGTCAGTATGGCCGTGTCGTCGGACATACGCGGCCGGTCGTCCCGGTCGTCCCGGCCGGCCGGTCCCGCAGGTGCTCCCGGTCCCGCCGACGCGCCCAGGTCGGCGCCGGGCGGCAGATCCAGGAAGGCGAGCGAAGAGGTGCCGCTCGCGGGGCCCGAGGTCGGGCCGTCGGGCGCGCCGACTCCGAACGCCGGTGTGCTGCCGCTGCCGGGCGGCATGAAGGCGTTACCGCCGGGGGCCGGCGGGCGTGGTCCGCCCGCGCCGCCCCGGGTGTCCGGTCCGGCACCTGGGCCGGGGACGTTGGGGCCGGGAACGCTCGGAGCGGGGACGTTCGGGCCGGCTGCCGTCACGGCGGCGCCCGCGCCCATCCCACCGCCGAGCGTGCCCCCGCCCGGGGACTTGCGCGGCGCGAACCAGTCGCTCGTCGCCGGCTTGTCCGCCGTCGGCGCGTCGTCGGCGGACGCGCCCCCGTCCGGTCCAGCGCCGGCCCGCGGCACGCCGCCGGTGTCGTCGGAGTCACCCCGGCCCGCCTGGGCGGGCGGACCCGCGGGTCCGCCCGTCGCGGACGGGCCGCTGTCCGTGTCGCTCATGGGCGTACGCATGACGACGGGCGGAATCGGCCGCGAACCCGGGATGTTGATCCGGATGCGCGTGGTCAGCGTTGTCTCTGTCTTCGGCTCGTCCGGCTGGGCCGGGGCCTCGGCTGTCTCCTCCGGAGCGTCCTGCTCAGGGTGCAGCGACGGATACTGGCGGGATCCGTACGGCGGTGTCCCCGAGGGGTACGCGGCTCCGCCGCGCCCCTGGGGCCCGGAGGACGAACTGTCAGTTTCACGACTCAAAGCAGGTTCTCCCGGGTTGGCTCCGCCGCCCGTTCTTACTGGTACTCAACTGTCTGGGTCCCCCAAGCCGGAGGCCAGGGGACGGCCCGGAGCGCGCACCACCATACTGTCCTGCGCCGGACCGCACCCGACGACCGGGGGAAGCGTTTATTCCACCGACCGTACGGACAGGGTCAATTCGGGCCGACAGTTATTGGGACGGGCTCATCACTTTCCAAGTCGGCCGGACTCCGAGGCCGGTTGCGGTGACCGCGACATGGTGGCACACATCACAGCAACCACCGCACCGCCGAGCAGGTAGACGACCGGTCCCAGGCCCGCGGCGAAGGCGCCGTCGCCCTCGGGACGGCCGAGACTGAGCAGGATGACGGCGATCAGCCAGCCCGCCGCGGGGGCCCCGACGCCGAACGAGGTGCCGGTGGCGGTCAGGCCTCCGTAGAAGAGTCCCGCGGAGGCGACCAGCGCGAGGATCAGGCCGCCGGGGAACCAGCCGCCCTGGACGAGCGCGCCCGCCGTGCCGACCACCGCCCCGAGGACCAGAAGACCGAGATACGCGGCGATGCGCCCGGGTCTCGGCGGCGCGGTGAGCCACGCGCCGGGCTCGGGACGGCCGGCCCCACCGCCGCCGGCCGCACCGCCGCCGGCGGTACCGCCTCCCGTACGGGCAGCCGCGCCCGCGCCCGTACCCGCGCCGGCTCCAGCACCGGCGCGCGCCCCGGCGACCGCTCGCGTGGCACCGCTCGTCGCCTTCGGCCGGCCTCCCTTGCCCCCCTTGCCCTGGCGCCCGCTCACTCGTCCACCCCCGCGAAGAGATCCGTCTCACGCACGCCGGCGTCCGCGCCGGAGGCGCCCCGCACCAACTGGTAGTACTCCGTGGTGAACAGCGGCTGTCCGAGACCGTTGGAGAGCGCGAAGAACGCTCCGTCCACCACGAGCTGCGTCTCGTGGGCGCGCATCGCCGCGGCCTTGTGCGCCGCGTACGCCGTCCCGTCGATCTCCGCCGTGATCTCCCCGTCGCCCACCACGCCGGGGACGTCGCCGATGTCCGCCACACCCGCGAAGTCCGCCCCGGAGGCGCGCAGTTGGGCGAACCCCCGCTCGGCGACCGAGCGCGGCACCCGGTTCCAGTAGATCTTCGCGATCGTGTGCGGGGCGCCGAGTCCGGGCCGGAAGTGGGCGTCGGCCGCCAGCTCGGCGGCGCGCGTGGCGACGCGATGCGCCTGGATGTGGTCGGGGTGGCCGTACCCGCCGTGCGGGTCGTACGTCACCAGCACCTGCGGCCGTACGGAACGAATCACCTCCACGAGGTACGCGGCGGCGCCGTCCACGTCCGCGCCCCAGAAGGCGTCCTCGTGGTCGTTCTGCGGGAAGCCCATCATCCCGGAGTCCCTGAACCGCCCCCGGCCGCCCAGCAGCCGGTGGTCGGCCACACCCAGCTCCCGCATCGCCGCGGTGAGTTCACCGTCGCGGTGGGCCCCGAGCGCGCTGAAGGCGCCCGTCGACTCACCGCCGGGCGCCAGATGGGCGAGGGAGGGCGGGACGACCTCGCCCTCCTCACCGAGTGTGCAGGTCACCAGGGTGACCTGAGCGCCCTCGGCCGCATACCTGGCCATCGTGACGCCGTTGTTGATCGACTCGTCGTCGGGGTGCGCGTGGACCAGGAGCAGACGGCGGTCGGGAAGATCGGTCATGCGCACAGCGTACGAGGCGGGCCCTCACGGGCACGTCCAGGCCGCCCGGACGCGGAGACGGACCCGGAGACGGACGTGGAGCCCGACACGGCGGCGGACGCGCCGACCGGCGCCGGAGCCTAGAACTGGAGGTCGCCGATCATGCCCGCCACGTTCGAGGTGAGGTCGCTGATCGTGGGGGCCACCGAGGAGCTGGCCAGGTAGAAGCCGAGTAAGACGCAGACGAACGCGTGTCCCCCTTTGAGCCCGGATTTCCGGACCAAGAGGAAGACAATGATCGCCAGCAGCACCACCGCCGAAATCGAGAGTGCCACGGCGGTTCACCTCCACAGATGGTCGGCGGATATTCGAACGGGACAGGCAACGCGCATGTGCCGGCGGGTACATACCCACTTGGCGCTATGGATCATAACTATCCGGCGGAACGCATCGATCGGTGCACGGCAGCACATGGGGGCGCACGAACGGCTGGGACGGACGCTAGGTTCGGTCGTATGACCTCGAGGCAACAACTCTCCTTTCCTCGCCAGTACGCAAGGACCCAGCGGTTCACGCTCGGTGCTCCGCGCGCGTTCACGGTGTCCCCCGACGGTTCGCGGGTGGCCTTCCTCCGGTCCGCCTCAGGAACGGACCGTACGAACCGGCTGTGGGTGCTCGATCTCGACGACAGATCGGGGACGGCGCGCGAGCGCGTCGCCGCCGACCCCGAGGCCCTGCTGGCGGGCACACCGGAGGAACTCTCGGCCGAGGAGCGCGCCCGCCGGGAGCGGAGCCGCGAGGGATCGGGGGGCATCGTCGGCTACGCGGTGGACGGCGCGGCCGAGTTGGCGGCCTTCGCCCTGTCCGGGCGGCTGTTCACGGCCGAGCTGCGCGCCGGGACGTCGCGCGAACTGCCCGTGCCGGGGCCGGTGATCGACCCGAGGCCGTCGCCCGACGGGCGGCACATCGCTTACGTGGCCGGGGGCACGCTGCGGGTGACGGGCGCCGAGGGGGACGGCGACCGTGAGCTGGCCGTGCCGGAGGACGGGCAGACCACCTACGGTCTGGCCGAATTCATCGCCGCCGAGGAGATGAGCCGGTCCCGCGGTTTCTGGTGGTCGCCGGAGTCGGACCGGCTGCTGGTCGCGCGGGTCGACGGGGCGGAGGTGCAGCGCTGGTGGATCGCCGACCCCGCGCACCCCGACCGTGAACCGTCGACGATCGCCTATCCCTCGGCGGGCACACCCAATGCTGACGTGCGGCTTTGTCTGATCGGCCTCGACGGTTCCCGTACGGAGGTGGTCTGGGACCGCGCCGCGTGGCCGTATCTCGCGGCCGTCCACTGGTCGGCGGCGGGCGACCCGTTGCTGCTCGTGCAGGCTCGGAACCAGCGCTCCCAGCGCTGTCTCTCGGTCGACACGGAGAGCGGCGAGACACGGCTCCTGCGCGAGGAGACGGACCCGGATTGGCTGGAACTGTGCGCCGGCGTACCGGCGTTGACGCCCGGCGGCGAGCTGGTGCGGATCGCCGACATCGAGGCCGAGGGGACCGAGGGCGGCGCCCGCGTGCTGTGCGTCGGTGACCGGGCGCTGACGGGGCCGGAGTTGCAGCTGCGCGCGGTGCTCGACATCGGCGCGCGCGACGTGCTGGTGTCGGCGTCGGCGGGTGAGGCGGCGGAGGCGGCCGAGACCGGTGAGATCCATGTCTACCGGATTCCCTACGGGGCGCCTGGTGAGGTGCCGGACGGTGCCGGAGAGGCCCGTGAGTGGGGCCCCGAGCGGGTCTCGGAGGGGGTGGGCGTGCACACCGCCGTCCGCGCGGGCGCCGTCATGGTGCTGGCGTCGGCCCGGCCCGAGGTCAGCGGAACGGTGGTGCAGGTGGTGCGGGAGGGCAAACAGCTCGCCGTCGTCACCTCATACGCGCAGCAGCCGAATCTCACCCCGCGCGTACAACTCACGGAGGGGGGCGCACACCGAATTCCGTGCGCCGTCCTCCTACCGACGCAGTACCGGGACGTAGACGGTCCGCTGCCGGTGCTGCTGGATCCCTACGGAGGTCCGCACGGCCAGCGGGTGGTCGCCGCGCACAATCCGTACCTCACGTCCCAGTGGTTCGCCGACCAGGGTTTCGCGGTCGTCGTCGCGGACGGCCGGGGCAGTCCGGGCCGCTCCCCCGGCTGGGAGAAGGCGGTGAAGGACAATCTGCCGCTCACCCTGGACGACCAGATCGAGGCGCTCCAGGCGCTCGCGGAGCGGTTCCCGCTGGATCAGTCGCGGGTGGCCATCCGCGGCTGGTCGTACGGCGGTTATCTGGCCGCGCTCGCCGCGCTGCGCCGTCCCGATGTCTTCCACGCGGCCATCGCGGGCGCCCCGGTGACCGACTGGCGGCTGTACGACACCCACTACACCGAGCGCTATCTGGGCGATCCGGCGGAGGCGGCCGAGGTGTACGCGGTCAACTCGCTGGTCACCGACGACGGACTGGCGGAGCCCGCGAGCCCGGTGCGGCCGATGATGATCATCCACGGTCTGGCGGACGACAACGTCGTGATGACGCACACGCTGCGGCTGTCGTCGGCGCTGCTGTCGGCGGGCCGGCCGCACGAGGTGCTGCCGCTCACCGGGGTGACGCACATGACGCCGCAGGAGCAGATCGCGGAGAACCTGCTGCTGCTCCAGGTGGACTTCCTGAAGCGTTCGCTCGGGATGCCGTAGCCGGGCGGCCGGGTCGGGCCCGCCGCGCCGCCCTCACCAGCGGGGTGGCGGCGACCCGGGCGGTGATCCGGGCGACGGCGGTGGCGGTGGCGGCGGGCCGAACCCGCCGCCCCCGGGTCCGCCGCCGCCGGGTCCACCGCCCTGGCCGCCGCCCGCCGAGTACCCGTATCCGTACCCGTATCTCTCCGGCTCGGGCGGCCCCCACACCGGCCCGTTCGGTCCGGGCACCGGCACGTCCTGTTCGCCCTCGCGGGCGAGCGCGAGCAGCGCCAGACAGCCCGCGCCGAGCCCGAACAGCAGGCTCATGAGGGAAAGTTGTTCAATCGTTGCCAACTCGCCGAAGTGGTCCAGCAGTTCGTACCGCAGGGCCCTCGCGAGGGCCGGACCACCGACGCCCACCAGCAGCGCGGCGGCCACCATGCCCAGCGGCCGTGAGAACGGCGTGTGGAACAGCGCGCCGACGGCCGCCGCGAGAGCGAGCAGCGCGATCGCCGCGTTCAGCCAGCCCGGCGGCGTACCGAGGAGCGGCATCAGGACCGATTCGCCGGTGACCCGGTCGAGATACCCGTCGAGACCCAGCCGCTGCCCCCAATAGACCTCCCAGGCCGCCCAGATGCCCGCCGCCGCGCCCAGCAGCAGGAACGAGGCCACCGAGACGCCCTGCGTGGGTCTGGTGGGCGTCAGCGCGTGCGGGGAGTCCGGCGGGCGGCGCCCGGCCAGGGCCGTGACGAGCAGCGCGACACCCGCCCCGAGCACGCCGAAGGCGCTGAGCAGCGCGCGGGTTCGCAGCTCGTCCGACGCCCGGCCGTCCAGCCAGGAGGAGTTGAGCACCCAGAGCGAGGGCAGCCGCACGGCGAGCGTGAGGAGCCCGGTGGCGAGCAGGGCGGACGCGGCGACCGCGGACCGTACGACCGTCACGGCGACGACGGCGTACACGACGAGCAGCACGGGGTCCAGCGAGGAGGTCGCGGGCGGCGCGGTGGCCCCGCCGCCGCCCCGGTCCGCCCAGGACCACCACAGATCGACCGGCCCGCCCGTCACCCTCAGGTCCCGTACGATCCACACGGCCACGACGACGGCGAGCGCGGCGCACAGCACCGCGCCGGTGATCCTGGCCCCGCGGGTGAATATCACACCGCGATGGTCCCGGTTGAACGCTGCGGGAACAAGGGCACCGCGGGCCACGGGAAGCGCTTGCGGGCGACCGGCCGGGACCTCAGGATCCCGGCCGGTCCAACGGCACCCGCACGGCCGTACATCGACCAATGTGGCCCGTCCGTATATCGGCGAAGCGTCGGCGAAGTTTCCTGCGTGTCAACGGACCTGACGTCTCAATCACCTCTCATTGTCCGGATCCGGACCTTGCTCCCCGCCCTCACCACCCGGCCCGCGCGTCTCTCCGGGCCGGGCCGCACTCGCCACCACCTGCCGTTCCTCGGCGAAGTGGCAGGCCGAGTCGTGCTCCGCGGGCCCCTCCGTCCCCCGGAAGACCGCGGGCACGGCGAGCAGCGGCACCTCCAGCGCGCACCGCTCCTGCGCCTTCCAGCAGCGCGTACGGAACCGGCAGCCGGACGGCGGATGCGCCGGTGAGGGCACCTCGCCGGTCAGGATGATCCGCTCACGGCCCTCGCGGGCCGCCGGGTCGGGCACCGGCACGGCGGAGAGCAGCGCCTGGGTGTACGGATGGGTGGGGTGGTCGTAGATCTGGGTGTCGGTGCCGATCTCGATGATCCGCCCCAGATACATCACCCCGACGCGGTCGGAGATGTGCCGGACGATCGACAGGTCGTGCGCGATGAAGACGTAGCTGAGGTCGAACTCGTTCTGGAGGCGTTCCATCAGATTGATGACCTGAGCCTGCACGGACACGTCGAGGGCCGAGACCGGTTCGTCGGCGACGATGATCTCGGGCCGCAGGGCCAGCCCGCGGGCGATGCCGATGCGCTGGCGCTGGCCGCCGGAGAACTGGTGCGGATAGCGGTTGATGTACTCGGGGTTGAGCCCGACCACGTCGAGCAGGTCCTGCACCTTGCCCCGCCGGTCCCCCTTCGGCGCCACCTCGGGGTGGATGTCGAAGGGCTCACCGATGATGTCGCCGACGGTCATGCGCGGGTTCAGCGAGGTGTACGGGTCCTGGAAGACCATCTGGATGTTCCGGCGGACCGCCTTCAGCGCCCGCCCCGACAGCCGCGTGATGTCCTCGCCCTTGTAGCGGATCTCGCCGGACGTCGGGCGCTCCAGATTGACGAGCATCCGCGCCACGGTCGACTTGCCGCAGCCGGACTCGCCGACGACGCCCAGGGTCTCGCCGGCCGCCAGTTGGAAGGAGACGCCGTCGACCGCCTTGACCGCCCCGATCTGCCTCTTGAAGAGGATGCCCCGGGTCAGCGGGTAGTGCTTGACCAGATCGCGCACTTCCAGAATGGGCTCAGCGGACTCAGACGTCATCGAGAGTCTCCCTCCAGAAGAAGCAGGCGCTGCGCCGTGTCTCGTCGACCTCGAAGAGCGGTGGCACCTCCGTACGGCAGATGTCCTGCGCCCGTGGGCAGCGCGGGTTGAAGGCGCAGCCGGCCGGGATCTTGAGCAGGTTGGGCGGCAGGCCCTTGATCGCGTACAGGTCCCGGCCCTTCTGGTCGAGCCGGGGGATCGAGTCGAGCAGTCCTCGGGTGTAGGGGTGGGCGGGGGCCTTGTAGATGTCGTGGACGGGGGCGGACTCGACGATGCGGCCCGCGTACATGACGGCGATCTTGTCCGCGACGTCGGCGACGACGCCGAGGTCGTGGGTGATCAGGATCAGCCCCATGTTCAGCTCGCGTCTGAGGTCCGCCAGCAACTCCATGACCTGGGCCTGCACGGTCACGTCGAGCGCGGTCGTCGGCTCGTCCGCGATGATCAGCGACGGTTCGAGGGCCATCGCCATGGCGATCATGATGCGCTGGCGCATACCGCCGGAGAACTGGTGCGGATAGTCGTTGACCCGCTCCTTGGCCGCCGGGATCCGTACCCGGTCCATGAGTTCGACGGCCTTCGCCCGCGCGTCCTTGCGGGACATGCCCCGGTGGACGACGAACATCTCGCCGAGCTGCGCGCCCACGCTCAGCACGGGGTTGAGCGAGGAGAGGGCGTCCTGGAAGATCATCGCCATGTCGGCGCCGCGGATCTTCCGCCGCTGGTCCTCCTTGGTCTTGAGCAGGTCCTGGCCCTTGAACAGCACCTCACCGCCCACGATCTTGCCTGGCGGGACGTCCAGGATGCCCATGATCGCCTGCGCGGTGACGGACTTGCCGGAGCCCGACTCGCCGAGCACGGCGAGGGTCTGACCCGCGTCGACCGAGTAGCTGACCCCGTTGACCGCCTTCGCGACACCGTCGCGGGTGTGGAACTCCACGTGCAGATCGCGCACTTCGAGCAACATGGACCGGCTCCTCAGCGCAGCTTGGGATCGAGGGCGTCGCGCACCGCGTCGCCGAGCATGATGAAGGCGAGCACGGTGATGGCCAGGGCGCCGGCCGGCCAGAGCAGCATGTGCGGCGCGTTGCGGATGAACTTCGAGGCGTCGGAGATGTCGATGCCCCAGGACACGGAGGGCGGTTTGAGGCCCACGCCGAGGTAGGACAGCGTCGCCTCCAGCGCGATGTACGTGCCGAGGGCGATGGTCGCCACCACGATCACCGGCGCGATGGCGTTGGGCAGCACATGGCGCAGCATCATCCGCGAGTTGGAGGCGCCGAGCGCGCGCGCCGCCTGGACGAAGTCGTTCTGTTTGATGGTGATGACGGAGCCGCGGGCGATCCGGGAGATCTGCGGCCAGCCGAGCAGCACCATGAAGCCGATGACGGGCCAGACGGTGGAGCTGGTGACCACGGAGAGCAGGACGAGACCGCCGAGGACCACCGGGATGCCGAAGAAGATGTCGGTGACGCGGGAGAGGATCGCGTCCCAGAAGCCGCCGAAGAAGCCGGCGAGGCCGCCGAGCGCGGTCCCGACGATCGCGACGCCGAGGGTGGCGCAGACGCCGACGGTGACCGAGGCACGGGCGCCGTAGACGGTACGGGTGTAGACGTCGCAGCCCTGGGAGGTGAAGCCGAAGGGGTGGCCGGGCTGGGAGCCCTCCTGGGCCTTGGAGAGGTTGCAGGAGAGCGGGTTGCCGGAGGCGATCGCCTGGGGCCAGATCGCGATGAACACCAGGAAGAGGATGATCAGGCCCGAGATGATGAAGACGGGGTTGCGGCGCAGGTCGCGCCAGGCGTCGGACCAGAGGCTGCGGGCCTTCTCGTCGGGCCCCTTGCCGTTGCCCTGGTCGAGTCCTTCGAGGCCGGCGCCGTCGCTGGTGGCGAGATCCATCGTGCCGCCGGTGCCGGTCGGGGCGATGGCTCCCTCGTCCTTCGGGGGCTGGGGCTCAGGCATAGCGGATCCTCGGGTCGAGTACGGCGTACAGAAGGTCGACCAGCAGGTTCGCGAGCAGGAAGATGATGACGAGGATCGTCACGAAGCCGACGACGGTCTGGGTGTTCTGGCGCAGGATGCCCTGGTAGAGCTGGTAGCCGACGCCGTGGATGTTGAAGATCCGCTCGGTGACGATCGCGCCGCCCATCAGGGCGCCGATGTCGGTGCCGATGAAGGTGATCACCGGGATCAGTGAGTTGCGCAGCAGATGCCGGGTGATCACGCGGTGCCGGGGCAGGCCCTTGGCGATGGCGGTACGGACGTAGTCGGAGCGGTTGTTCTCGGCGATGGAGGTCCGGGTGAGCCGGGTGACGTACGCCAGTGAGACGGAGGCCAGTACGAGGCCCGGCACGATCAGTTCGCCGAGCGGGGCGGCCGTCGAGACCGACGGCGAGATGATGTTCCACTTCACGCCGAGCAGCAGCTGGACGATCAGGCCGGTCACGAACGTCGGTACGGAGATGACGACCAGGGTCAGCAGCAGGACACCGCTGTCGACGGGCCGGCCGCGCCGCAGCCCGGTGATCACACCGAGCGCGATGCCGATGATGATCTCGAAGACGATCGCGACGATCGTCAGCCGGATGGTGATCGGGAAGGCCGTGCCCATCAGCTCGGTGACCTTCTGGCCGTTGAAGGCCGTACCGAAGTCACCGGTGAAGACGTGCCCCATGTAGGTGGCGTACTGCTGCCACACGGGCTTGTCGAGACCGAACTGGCTGCGCAGCTGCGCCGCGGTCGCCGGGTCGCACTGACGCTCGCCGCAGAGACCCGCGATGGGGTCGCCCATCACGTTGACCATGAGGAAGATCAGCAGCGTGGCACCGATGAAGACGGGGATCATCTGGAGCAGACGCCGGATCACATAACGTCCCATGAAGGGCTCCGGGGGTCGTGGTCGCCTGGTCGTGGCGGGGGAAGACGCCCGGCCCGGCGCGTGGGGGGTGTGCGCCGGGCCGGAGGTCCTCCGGCGTCAGCTGACCTTGATCTCGTTGTAGACGGGGACGCTGAAGGGGTTCAGCGCGACGTTGCTCAACCGCTCCGAGTAGCCGGCGCTGCCGTTCTGGTACCAGAGCGGGATCGCGGCCATGTTGTCCCGTACGACACCCTCGGCCTGCTGGAACTTCTTGATCGCGGTCTGGGTGTCGGTCTCGGCGTTGGCCTCGTTGACGAGCTTGTCGAACTGGTCGTTGGTCCACTTGCCGTCGTTGGACGAGGCGTTGGTGAAGTACAGCGGCTGGAGGAAGTTCTGGATCAGCGGGTAGTCCATCTGCCAGCCGGCCCGGAACGGGCCGGGCATCTTCTGCTGGGTGATCTGGCTGCGGAAGTCCGCGAAGGTGCCGATGGGCCGGCCCACGCACGCCCGGTCGTTGCCCAGGGTGTTGTTGATGCTGTTGCAGACGGCGTCGATCCAATCCTTGTGGGAGCCGGTGTCCGCGTTGTACGAGAGCTGGATCCGGCCGCCGGGGAGGCCGCCGCCGTCGGCGATCATCTTCTTCGCGGCGGCGGGGTCGTAGTCGCACGCCTTGCCGCAGAGACCGGCCTGGTAGCCGCCGGACTTGCCGAGCACCGGGGAGGTCCAGTCGGTGGCGGGGGTGCGGGTCTTCTGGAAGATCGTCTCGGTGATCTGCTTGCGGTTGATCGCCATCGAGAGACCGGTGCGGACCTTCACGGCGTCCGGGGTGTTCCAGGCCTTGTCGTAGTACGGGAAGGCGAGGGTCTGGATGATGCCCGCGGGGGTGTTGATGTAGCGCGATCCCAGGTCGGCGGGCGCGTTCTTGAGCTGGGAGGCCGGGACGTCGTCGACGAGGTCGAGATTGCCCGCCGTCAGGTCCGTGTAGGCGGTGTTGTTGTCGGTGTAGACCTTCAGGTCCACTCCGCCGTTCTGCGCCTTGTCCGGGCCCGGGTACTTGTCCCACTTGCGCAGGGACATCTGCGAGCCCTTGGTGTACGAGTCGATGCTGTACGGCCCGTTGCCGACCGGCTTGGCGAGCCAGCCCGCGTGGTCCTTGAAGAACGCGGAGGGCAGGGGCGCGAACGCGGCGTATCCGAGGGTGTCCGGCCAGGTGGAGAACTTCTGGGAGAGCTTGACGGTGAAGGTCTGGGGGCCGGTGACCTTGAGGCCGGACAGGGTGGTGGCGGTGGGCTTGCCCGAGTCGGGGTGGACGGCCGTGTAGCCGTCGATCTGGCCGAAGAAGTAGGCGTTGCGCTGGTTGTTCGTGAGGTTCGCGCCGTAGTTCCAGGCGTCCACGAACGACTTCGCGGTGACCTTCTCGCCGTTGCTGAAGGTCCAGCCGTTCTTCACGGTGATGGTGAAGTTCGTCGAGTCCTTCGTGTCGATCTTCTCGGCGAGCATGTTCTCGGCCTTGGCGGTCTTCGGGTTGTACCGCTTCAGCCCCCGGAAGACCATGTCGAGGACCTTGCCGCCCTGGACCTCGTTGGTGTTGGCGGGCTCCAGCGGGTTCTGCGGGTCTCCCCAGGACGAGCTGAGCACTCCGTCCGCGCCACCCCCGCCGCCGCTGCCGCTCCCTCCGCCGCCGCCGCAGGCGGTCGCCGTGAGGGCGACGGCGAGCGCACCTGCGGCCCACTTGGCGTGCGTGGCTCCGCGCATGGAGTTCCTCCTGAGTCCTGACTGTCACTTAGGCCCAAATATCACTCCGTTTCAGATAATGCGCATGTGGGGGGCACCCGTGCGGGGCAAGGCAGGGCCTGTCGTCCGGGTCGGGCCGGATGGCGTCCGGCCGGCCGCCCCGGGCATGACGGAGGCCCGGACCGCGTACGGCCCGGGCCTCTCGTCGTTCACGTGATCACACCTCAGACGGCGTGGATGACGTTCTTCTCCTCGGCGAAGTGGCAGGCCGACTCGTGCGCCGCCGGGGTGGTCGAGGTGACGAAGCGCTCGGGGATCGCCAGCAGCGGGACCTCCTGGGCGCACTTGTCCTCGGCCTTCCAGCAGCGCGTACGGAACCGGCAGCCGGACGGCGGGTTCGCCGGGGACGGTACGTCGCCGGAGAGGATGATCCGCTCGCGGCCGGTACGGGCCTCCGGGTCGGGCACCGGGACCGCCGACAGCAGCGCCTGGGTGTAGGGGTGCGTCGGGTGGTCGTAGATCTGGGTGTCCGTACCGATCTCGGCCATCTTGCCGAGGTACATGACACCGACCCGGTCGGAGATGTGCCGGACGATCGACAGGTCGTGCGCGATGAAGATGTAGGACAGGTTGAACTCGTCCTGGAGCTTCTCCATCAGGTTGATGACCTGCGCCTGCACGGACACGTCCAGCGCCGAGACGGGCTCGTCGCAGATGATGACCTCGGGGTTGAGCGCGAGGCCGCGGGCGATGCCGATGCGCTGGCGCTGGCCGCCGGAGAACTGGTGCGGGTACCGGTTGATGTACTCCGGGTTCAGTCCCACGACGTCGAGCAGGTCCTGCACCTTGCCCCGCCGGTCACCCTTCGGCGCCACCTCGGGGTGGATGTCGAAGGGCTCACCGATGATGTCGCCGACGGTCATACGCGGATTCAGCGAGGTGTACGGGTCCTGGAAGACCATCTGGATGTTCCGGCGGACGGCCTTGAGCGCCCGCCCGGACAGCCGGGTGATGTCCTGGCCCTTGTAGAAGACCTCGCCCGCGGTCGCCGTCTCCAGCGTCATCAGCAGCCGGGCGACCGTGGACTTGCCACAGCCCGACTCGCCGACGATGCCGAGCGTCTCGCCCTGGTAGAGGTCGAAGGAGATCCCGTCCACGGCCTTGACCGCGCCGACCTGGCGCTTGAAGAGGATGCCCTGGGTCAGCGGGAAGTGCTTGACCAGATTGCGGACCTGGAGGATCGGCTCCCCGCGCTCCGCCGGCGCCTCGATGGCGGCGACCGCCGCCGACTCGGTGGGGGCGTCGACCTCCGCCACCTCGGTGACGTTGGGGGTGACGACCTCGGCCGGTACGGCCGGGTTCCCGTCCTTCTTGCTGGGCTCAGCCATGGATCGTCTCCTTCCAGAAGTGGCACGCGCTGCCGCGGCCCGGCAGCTCGGTGCCGTCCTGCTCGGTCACCGGGTCGAGGGCCGGGACATCCGTACGGCAGATGTCCTGCGCCTTCGGGCAGCGCGGGTTGAAGGCGCAGCCGGCCGGGATCTTGAGCAGGTTGGGCGGCAGGCCCTTGATCGCGTAGAGCTCCTGCCCCTTCTGGTCGAGCCGCGGGATGGAGTCGAGCAGACCGCGCGTGTACGGGTGCGCCGGGCGCTTGTACAGCTCGTGCACCGGTGCGGTCTCCACGATCCGGCCCGCGTACATGACCGCGATCTTGTCCGCGACGTCGGCGACGACGCCGAGGTCGTGGGTGATCAGGATCAGACCCATGTTGAACTCGCGCTGGAGATCCGCGAGCAGGTCCATGACCTGGGCCTGGACGGTCACGTCGAGCGCGGTCGTCGGCTCGTCCGCGATGATCAGGTCGGGCTCCAGGGCGAGCGCCATCGCGATCATGATGCGCTGGCGCATACCGCCGGAGAACTGGTGCGGGTAGTCGTTGACCCGCGCCTTCGCCGCCGGGATGTTGACCCGCTCCATCAGTTCGACGGCCTTGGCCTTGGCGGCCTTGCGGGACAGTCCCTCGTGGACCCGGTACATCTCGCCGAGCTGGTAGCCCACCGAGAGCACGGGGTTGAGCGAGGAGAGCGCGTCCTGGAAGATCATCGCGATCTTCCGGCCACGGATCTTCCGCCGCTCCTCGTAGCTCATGGTGAGCATGTCCTGCCCGCGGTACAGGATCTGGCCCTGTGGGATGGAGCCGGGCGGCATGTCGAGAATGCCCATGATCGCCTGCGCGGTCACGGACTTGCCGGAGCCTGACTCACCGAGCACGGCCAGCGTCTCGCCGGACGCCACGCTGTAGTTGACACCGTTGACGGCCTTGGCGACACCGTCCCGGGTGTGGAACTCCACGTGGAGGTCGCGTACTTCGAGCAGTGGGGTGGTGTCCGAGCCGCCCGATCGGGGCGTCGGGACACTTGAGGTTTCTTCGATGATGGTCACGTACGCCCTCCTCAGCGCAGCTTCGGGTCGAGGGCGTCGCGGACGGCGTCACCCAGCATGATGAACGCGAAGACCGTGAGGCTCAGCATTCCGGCCGGGAAGAACAGGGCGTGCGGGTTGTCCCTGATGTCCTTGCTGCCCTGGGCGATGTCGATGCCCCAGGAGATGGTCGGGTCGGCGAGGCCGAGACCCAGGAACGACAGGGTCGCCTCGGCCGAGATGTAGCCGCCCAGCGCGATCGTGGCGACGACGATGGTCGGCGCCATGGCGTTCGGCAGGACGTGGCGGAAGAGGATCCGCCGGGTGCCCGCGCCGAGGGCGCGCGCGGCCGTCACGTAGTCCGCCTGCTTCGCGGTGATCACCGACGAGCGCATCACACGGCAGATCGACGTCCAGCCCAGGAAGGCGAGGGCGAAGATCACGACGTACACCTTGCGCTCGGTGAAGGCGTTCAGGACGACCATCGCGCCGAGCAGGAAGGGGATGCCGAAGAAGATGTCGGTGATGCGGGAGATGATCGAGTCCAGCCAGCCGCCGAAGTAGCCGGCCAGCATGCCGAGCAGTCCGCCGATGATCGTCACCGCGGCGGTGACGCCCACGCCCACCAGGATCGAGGCGCGGGTCCCGTAGACGACACGCGCGTAGATCGAACGGCCCTGGCCGTCGTAGCCGAACCAGTCGGGCTGGAAGAAGCTGCCCAGCTCCGGCTTGGTCAGGAAGTGGTTGGTGAGGTCGCCGTCGCGCGGGTCGACGCTGGTGAACAGCCCCGGGAAGGCGGCGACGACTATCAGGAAGAGCAGCAGGATCGAGGAGATCCAGAACATCGGGCGGTGCCGCAGGTCGTACCAGGCGTCGCCCCACAGACTGCGGGGCTTGCCCTGGGACTTGTGGCCGTCGGCCACGCTCTCGGGGGCGCCGGCCGCCGGCGGCGCGATGGCGTCGGTGGTCGCGTCGGTCTTGGTCTTGATCACGTCAGGCATACCGGATCCTCGGGTCCAGGACCGCGTACAGCAGGTCGACGACCAGGTTGATCAGAAGGATGATGAGCACGAAGACCGTGACCACGCCGACGATCGTCGAGCCCTCACGGCCTTGGAGTGCCTTGAAGAGCAGGTTGCCGACACCCTGGACGTTGAAGATGCCCTCGGTGATGACCGCGCCGCCGATGAAACCGCCGACGTCGGTGCCGAGGAAGGTGACGACCGGGATGAGCGAGTTGCGCAGCAGGTGGACGCCGACGATGCGGCGCCGGGGCAGGCCCTTGGCCATCGCGGTACGCATGTAGTCGGCGCGCAGATTCTCCGCGAACGTCGTACGGGTCAGCCGTGCCACGTACGCCATCGACAGCATCGCCAGGACGAAGCCTGGCAGGAACAGCTGGGCGTAGTCCGTGGAGTCCTGCACATTGGGCGCGACCCACCCCAGTTCGTCGGCGAGGACGAAGCGTGCCAGGAAGCCGAGCACGAACACCGGGATCGAGATGACGATGAGCGTGAAGATCAGGACGCCGGTGTCGACGGCCTTGCCGGCCTTCAGGCCCGCCCAGGCGCCGAGGCCGATACCGATGATGATCTCGATGATCAGGGCCACCATGGTGAGCCGGAGCGTCACCGGGAATGCCTCGGACATCTCGTCCGCGACCTCACGGCCGCCGAACGTCTCGCCGAAGTCTCCCTGGAGGAGCCCCCACATGTAGTCCACGTACTGCTTCCACAGGGGCTGGTCGAGCCCGAAGTCAGCACGTAGCGCGGCGACCTGTGCGGGGTCCGCCGCCTTGTCACCCCACATCGCCCGGATCGGGTCACCGGGAAGGATGTGGACCATAAGGAAAATAATCAGAGTGGTCCCGATGAACACCGGGATCATCTGGAGCAGTCGCCTGGCGACGTAACGCCCCATCATGCCTCCATGCCGTGAGGGGTCGGCGATGGCCTACGTAGTTTTCTCCGCCACGGGGTATGGGGTGGAGTCTCCCGGGGCCTCGGCCTTGGCCGGGCCGGTGCCGCCGCTCCCCCTGGAGCGGCGGCACCGGCTTACGGGTCCCGCTTGCCTACTTCTTCGACTTCACCTGAACCTCGGTGAAGATGGGGTCGCCGTCCTGGCCGTAGACGATCTTGCCGAATACGTTCCGGGACTGACCCGAGTTGTTCTTGTAGAACCACAGCGGGATGGCAGGCATGTCGGCCTTCAGGAGCTGCTCGGCCTCCTGGTACATCTTCACCGTCTCTTCGAGCGTCGGCGCCTGGTCCGCCTTGGCGGACAGCTCGTCGAACTCCTTGTTGGAGTAGCCCGAGGTGTTACCGGCGGCGGTGGTGCCGTACAGGTCGCGCATGAAGTTCGAGTTGACCGGGTAGTCGAGCACCCAGCCACCGCGGTACATGGACTTGACCTGCTTGTTGTCACGCGCGTCCAGGTCGGCCTGGAAGTCCGGCTTCGAGTCGCCGGTGCACTCGACACCGACGCTCTTGCGGATGCTGTTGCAGACCGCGTCGACCCAGGGCTTGTGGTCCTGGTCGGCGTTGAACTGGATGGTGATCTTGTTGCCGGGGACGCCGCCACCCTCGGTGATGAGCTTCTTGGCGCCGGCCGGGTCGAACTTCGTGACGTCACCGAGGGCGCCGGCCTTGTAGCCGAGCACGCCGCGGGCGACGTAGGAGTCCGCGGGGGACCGGGTGCCGTGCAGCACGGTCTTGGTGATCGTGTCACGGTCGATCGCCATGGACAGACCCTGGACGACCTTGGGGTCGATGTCCTTGAACTGGTCCGTGTAGAACGCCGGGACGATCGACTGGACGGCCGAGTACTCCTGGTCGATCGCGCGGTCGCCCAGGTCGTCCTTGTAGCTCGTGAGAGCCGTGGTCGGGACCTGCTCGATCCAGTCGAGGTTGTCCGACCGCAGGTCCGAGTAGGCGGAGTCGGCGGTGGTGTAGTTCTTGAAGTCGATGCCACCGTTCTTGGCCTTGTTGGGCCCGGTGTAGTCCTCGAACTTACGGACCTTGATCAGCTTCTTGTGGTCCCAGGAGACGAACTTGTAGGGGCCGTTGCCGATCGGCTTCTCGCCGGCCGCCTTCGGGTCCTTGAAGAACGATTCGGGGAGCGGGGCCCACACGTCGTAACCGAGCTTGTACGCGAAGTACGAGACCGAGCTGGTCAGCGTGATCGTGAAGGTGTTCTCGTCGACCACCTTCAGACCGGACATCTCCTCGGCCTTCGGGTCACCCTTCTCGGGGTGGACGTCCGCGTAGCCCTTGATGTCCTGGAACCAGCTGGAGTTGGTCTGGTTGTTCTTGACGTTGGCCGACCAGTTCCACGCGTTGACGTAGGACTCGGCGGTGACCGGGGTGCCGTCGTGGAACTTCCAGCCGGGCTTGAGCTTGACGGTCCAGACGGACGAGTCGTCGTTCGGGGTGACCGACTCGGCGTTGACGTTCTTGAGCTCGCCGGTGCCGGGCTCGTAGTCGACGAGACCGGAGAAGATGGTCTTCAGGACACGGCTGCCCTGGCTCTCCTTGGCGTTGGCCGGCTGGAGCGGGTTCTGCGGCTCGCTCAGCTGTGCGGTCAGAATGCCATTCGGGTCGGCCTTCCCCGCCTTCATGTCGTCGCCGCTGTCGCTGTCGCCGCCGCCGCAGGCGGTCGCAGCCAGGGCGATAACTATCGCGCCCGCGACCCACTTGGCGCTCTTGGCACCGCGCATGGGTTCCTCCTCATGAGTCCACTTGTCACAACAAGATGGGCACTGATCGTTACGCCGACACCCCTGACGGCGGTCGATCAGTGCTCCGAGTGTGTGCTCGTGAGTCGGCGCTCCCCACAGCGCATGACCCATTGACCCGAGCTCAATGCAGCCAACTATTAAGTACGCCCGACCGGTAAACCACACCTACAGCGTCTCGTTTTGACAACATCGACCCACTACCTACGCCCGAAATCCGGACAAAGTAAGCACAGACAGACACCCGCGAAACGGACTGTTAACGCAGCTTCCGGTGAGCGATAACCGGTATCCGGACGTTTCGGCGGGGAAAACGAGTTGACAGACACCCCGTGCTCGGGCAAAACACCTTACTGTCCGGGCGCCCCGCGGGGGACAGGGCTCCGGCCCGGCACCTCGCGGGGCCGGGCCGGACAGACGTACACCTGGCGGTGCGTCAGCACATGGCGGACGCGCCGCAGCCGGGTGCGTCAGCGCTTGGCGCGAGAGGCCGCGCGGCCACGCTCCTTCTGGTCCAGGACGACCTTGCGGATACGGACCGTCTCCGGGGTCACCTCGATGCACTCGTCGTCGCGGCAGAACTCCAGGGACTGCTCCAGCGAGAGCCTGCGCGGCGGCACCACGTTCTCCGTGGTGTCGGCGGAGGCCGCGCGCATGTTGGTGAGCTTCTTCTCCTTGGTGATGTTCACGTCCATGTCGTCGGCGCGTGAGTTCTCACCGATGATCATGCCCTCGTACACCTCGGTGCCCGGCTCGGTGAAGATGACACCGCGCTCCTGGAGGTTGACCATCGCGAACGGGGTCACCGAGCCCGAACGGTCCGCGACCAGCGAGCCGTTGTTACGGGTCCGCAGCTCGCCGAACCACGGCTCGTGCCCCTCGAAGATCGAGTGCGCGATACCGGTGCCGCGGGTCTGGGTCAGGAACTCCGTACGGAAGCCGATGAGGCCGCGGGACGGCACGATCCACTCCATCCGGATCCAGCCGGACCCGTGGTTGGTCATCGTCTCCATCCGGCCCTTGCGGGTCGCCATCAGCTGCGTGATCGCGCCCAGGTGCTCCTCGGGGCAGTCGATCGTCATGCGCTCGATCGGCTCGTGCAGCTTGCCGTCGACGTCCTTGGTGACGACCTCGGGCTTCCCGACGGTCAGCTCGAAGCCCTCGCGGCGCATCTGCTCGACCAGGATGGCCAGCGCCAGCTCGCCGCGGCCCTGCACCTCCCAGGCGTCGGGACGCTCGGTGTCCAGGACCCGCAGCGAGACGTTACCGATCAGCTCGCGGTCCAGCCGGTCCTTCACCTGGCGGGCGGTGACCTTGTGGCCCTTGCCGCCCTTGCCGACGAGCGGCGAGGTGTTCGTACCGATGGTCATCGAGATGGCCGGCTCGTCCACCGTGATCAGCGGCAGCGCGATCGGGTTCTCCAGATCGGCCAGGGTCTCGCCGATCATGATGTCCGGGATACCGGCGATGGCGCAGATGTCGCCCGGACCGGCCTTCTCGGCCGGCTTGCGGGTGAGCGCCTCCGTCATCAGCAGCTCGGTGATGCGGACGTTGGACATCGTGCCGTCACGCTTGATCCACGTGACGGTCTGGCCCTTCTTCAGCTCGCCCTGCTCGACGCGGCAGAGCGCGATACGGCCGAGGAAGTTGTCGGCGTCCAGGTTGGTGACATGGGCCTGGAGCGGCGCGTCCTCGTCGTACACCGGGGCCGGGACGGAGCCCAGGATGGTGGTGAAGAACGGCTCCAGATTGGTGCTGTCGGCCGGGACCGTGCCGTCCTCCGGCTTGGTCAGCGAGGCCACGCCGTCCCGCGCGCAGGCGTAGACGATCGGGAACTCGATCTGGTCCTCGTCCGCGTCCAGGTCGAGGAAGAGGTCGTACGTCTCGTCCACGACCTCGGCGATACGGGCGTCGGGCCGGTCCGTCTTGTTGATGCACAGGATGACCGGCAGCTTGGCCGACAGCGCCTTGCGCAGCACGAAACGGGTCTGCGGCAGCGGGCCCTCGGAGGCGTCGACGAGGAGGACGACCGCGTCGACCATCGACAGGCCGCGTTCGACCTCACCGCCGAAGTCGGCGTGGCCGGGGGTGTCGATGATGTTGATCGTGACCAGGTTCGGGATGTCACCCGTACCACCCTCCTTGGGGTGGTACTTCACCGCCGTGTTCTTGGCGAGGATCGTGATGCCCTTCTCACGCTCCAGGTCGTTCGAGTCCATCATCCGGTCGTCGAGGTGCTCGGCGGCGTGCGCGGCGAAGGCGCCGGCCTGCTTCAGCATGGCGTCGACCAGAGTGGTCTTGCCATGGTCGACGTGGGCGACGATGGCGACGTTACGGATGTCGTGGCGCGTGGGCATGCTGGCTGGCGCTTCTCTCGATCGTGGGATGCGGCGTTGTTTTCCTCGTACGCCTGCCGGGCGGACACGCCACGGCCTACCCCATCGTACGGGGCTGGCGCTGCGGGGGCTTCCGGGCCCGATCCGATAAGAGGCGGGGGTCGTTCGGGTGTTGCTGCGGGGTGTGGAGATCGCCCGGGTCAAGGGGTCGACACGATCTTGCCCGCCGGTGGGCCCGGCGGGCAAGTGAATCGTCCAGCTTTCAGGGTCTGACCTGGTATTTCTCTCCGTTTCTTCTTCTGCGCTACCGCTGTCCTTCTACTGCTCGTCGCTTTCCCCGGTGTTTTCCCGCGCGCTTTCGCCGGCGCTCGCCTTCGGGCTCGCGCTCGCGTTCCCGGCCGCGCTTTCCTTCGGGCTTTCCTTGGCACCCGGGGACTTCTGCGGGTGTTCCGGGCCGTTCTTCGCGGGGTCCTTGAAGCCGATGTCCTCGTAGCGCGGGGCGGCGAAGGCGAAGGCACCGGCGTTGGCCACGGCGGGCTTGGCCGCCACGAGCTGGGGGCGCTGGTAGAGGGGGATGGACCCGGCCGCCGCCCAGATGCGGGCGTCGGCCCGCCGGAGCAGATCGCGGGCCGCCTTCTCGTCCAGCTCGGAGGCCGCCTGGTCGAAGAGCTGGTTGATGTGGTCCGTACCGACGCGGGTGTAGTTCTGCTCCACCAGCAGCGAGCCGTCGGACGCGGGGACGGGCTTGGCGTAGATCGGCCGGCCGTCGGTCGCCGGGTAGGCGGTCGCGGGCCAGGAGTAGAGGGCGAGGTCGTAGTCGCCCGACGCGACGTGGTCCTTGAAGTAGTTGGCGTCGGCGACCTTGGTGATCTCCGTACGGATGCCGATGCGGTCGAGCATGCGCGCGATCTTCTCGCCGACGGTGCGCAGCTGCTCGGAGCCGGGGCCGGAGGGGAGGACGAAGCGGAGGGTGAGCGGCTTGCCGTCCTTGCCGAGCGGGCCGGGCAGAGGCGAGGCGGAAGCGGAGGCCGGCGCGGACGAGGTGGTGGCGGGGGACGCCGACTCCGAGGCCGGTGCCGCCGTGCCGCGCGGGGCGTACGCGCCGGCCATGCCGCCCGGCTGCCGGTCCTGGGCGTTGACGTCCGCGTCGTCCAGCCACCGGGCCTGGCCGACGGCGGCCGGGGCGATGACGCGTGTGCCGCTCTCGGAGAGCGGGGCGCCGCGGCCGGGCTTGTTGTCACCGACGATGTACGCGCCCTCGTCCGAGGCGCGGTCGGAGTCCGAAGCGGAACCGGAATCCGAGTCCTTCGCGTCGGCCTCCTTGTCCTTCTTCTCTTCCTTCGTGTCCTTCTCTTCCTTCGTGTCCTTCTCGCTCTTCTCGGTCTTGTCCTTCTTCTTGTCGGCGTCGGCGTCGGCCTCGCTGCCGGCCTTCGTCCCGTCGTCCTTCTTCAGGGCGCCGCCCGGCGTCCAGCCCGCGTCGGCGAGGAGCGCCTGCGCCTCGCGTGTGTTCTGGTCCCCGAGCGCGTCGCTGCTGTCGGCGTACGCGTGCTGTCCGGCCAGCGCCAGATGGCTGCCGGGCGGGTTCGCCGGCAGGCCGAGCGGCTTCAGTACGGCCTCGGCCAGCTTCTTCCGGTCGAGCGCGCGGGCCACCGCCCGCCGTACCCGCTCGTCGGCCAGCGGTCCGGTCTCCCCGTTGAGCGCCAGCTGCGTGAAGGCGGGCTCCAGAGACTTCCGTACGACATAGCCGCCGAGGCCCTTCTGCTCCTTGGCGTACTTCGCGAGGGCCCTGGTCGACTTCTCGCGGGACTCCCGCGCGGCCTCGGCCTTCTCCTCGTCGGAGCCGTTCTCCTCGGCCCAGGAGCGCATCGCCGACGCGGCGGCGGTCTCGGCGCCCGGACCCCGCGCGCCGGCCTCGGGCCCGACGCCCGACTGCGGTCCCGCCCCGGAGCCGCGCTTGCCGTCACGCGCCTGAAGGATCCGCTGTGCCACCGGGCTGTCGATCTCGGCCAGGTCGAGCGTGCCGGCGGCGAGCGCGGCGGCGCGCTTGTCGCGCGGTACGGCGCTGAGGACGATCGTGTCGAGCTTCGGCCGCGCGCCCCACCAGCGCGGGTTGCGGACGAGGGTGATCTCGCGGTCCGCGCGGTCCATCTCCTTGAGCTGGAAGGGCCCGGCCGTGGCCTTGAGCTTGGCGCGGGCGCCGTCGTTGAACGAGTTCGGCGCCCCCATCACGTCCTTCGGGTACAGCGGACTGAAGAGGGCGCGCCAGTCGGCGTACGGCTTGTTGAAGGTGACCCGGACCTCAAGGTCGTTCGCGCCGCGCTCGATCTTCTGGATGCGCTCGTAACCGGCGTTGCGCGCGGTCCAGTACGCGGAGTCCTTGCCGCTCAGCGCGCGCCACTGGGCCACGAAGTCGGGGGCGCCGAGTTCGCGTCCGTCGCTCCACACCGCCTGCTGGTTGAGCTTGTAGAGCACGACCTGCTTGGGCTCGCGCTCGACGATCTTCGCGGACTCCAGATAGTCCGGGTTGCGCTGCGGACGGCCGGTCTTGTCGAGCGTGAAGAGGGCGGGCAGTACGGCCCCGGCGATACGCGACGTCGAGGCGTCGGCGTCCGCCTGGAAGGCGTTGAGGGTCGTCGGCACGGTGTCCACGGCCCAGCGCAGCGTCCCCCCGTCGGCGATCCGGTCCCGTGCCGCCGACCCGACGTCCTGGGCGGCGGCCGGGGCCTTGCTCCGCTCGTCGCTGTCCGAGGTGCACGCGGCGAGCAGGGGCAGGGCGAGCACACCGGAGGTGAGTAGTGCGACGGAGCGGATGGTCCGGGAGCATGTCCTCCCGCGTGGGGCGCCGACCTGGGACATGGCTTCTACCTCTTCGTCCTGTTTGTGGAATTTAGAGATGATCACACCTATTGCCCGCCCACTGAAGAGGACCGATTCCCGCCGATCGCGGCGACACGGCGGCCGAAGGCGCGAAGCCCACCCGAACGGCCCAGCCAGGAACGGGACACAGGGCCGTCGGAGGGGCGAAAATAACGGTGCGCGACATCAACGACGCGGAGCGCACGGCTCACGTATGCGCCGGGAATCCCTGCACGTCCCTTCACAAGCGGGGATGTGACAAGCGACACTCGCAGGCGCGTTACCGATGGCATCGCTCCCCTGCGGAAGTGAGGGCACGTCATGTCCCAGCCGGAAGATCTGACAGCAGTCCACCGTCGTATCGATGAGCTCGTCCAACGCGTCGCGGACCTGGAGCAGACGGTCGACCGACTGAAGGAAGCCGTACCGGTCGCACCGTCCAGGCCCGCGTCCCAGGACCGCCCGGAAGTGGTCACCATCCCCGACGCGCCGTACAACGCGGCGCTGTGGACGGACTCCGACGACGAGGGGCTCGGCCTGCGGAACCGGCGCGCCCCCTAGGCCCCAGGGCCCTTGGTCGGTCGGCCCATTGGCCTCTTCGCCTCTTGGCCTCTTCAGCCTCTTGGCCGGGGCAGACGACCCCCCACCCGATTCCCACTCCATCTCCATACGGAGTCTTCGTTGGCAACAGGCACGGAACGACCCCAACTGAATACGGGCGTGCACGACACCTCGCGTGCCGCCATCACCGCCCGCCATCTGCGGACGGACCGCTGGTGGCTGGCGCCCGCCGCCACGGCGGCCGGACTGCTCGCCT
This sequence comes from Streptomyces sp. NPDC006643, assembly GCF_042870175.1. Lineage (NCBI taxonomy): Bacteria > Bacillati > Actinomycetota > Actinomycetes > Kitasatosporales > Streptomycetaceae > Streptomyces > Streptomyces sp. NPDC006643. The sequence continues at coordinate 58,801 of NZ_JBIAHA010000011.1, forward strand.
TCATCGTCTACTCGACGTGGCGCGCGTTCGGGAACGCCCACTACTACGCGGCGCCCTACGTCTCCCCGTTCTACTCGCCCTGTCTGGCGGAGAACTGCGAGCCGATGAAAGGCGGCCCCAACCTGGAGATCTTCGGCGGCTGGTGGGGCATCTCCCCCGCGCTGATCATCCTGATCTTCCCGCTGGGCTTCCGGATGACCTGCTACTACTACCGCAAGGCGTACTACCGGAGCTTCTGGGCCTCCCCGCCCGCCTGCGCCGTCGCCGAACCGCACAAGAAGTACAGCGGCGAGACCCGCTTCCCGCTGATCCTCCAGAACATCCACCGGTACTTCTTCTACGCGGCCGTGCTGGTGGCGGTCATCCTCACCTACGACACGGTGCTCGCCTTCCGGAACTCGGACTACGAGTGGGGCCACATGGGCCTCGGCACGATCCTGATGGTCATCAACATCGTGCTGATCTGGGCGTACACCGTCTCCTGCCACTCCTGCCGCCATGTCATGGGCGGCAAGCTGAAGCACTTCTCCAAACATCCGGTGCGCTACCGGCTGTGGGGCTGGGTCGGGAAGCTGAATCACCGTCATATGCAGCTCGCCTGGGCCTCTTTGATCAGCGTCGCCCTCGCCGACTTCTATGTGTATCTGCTCGCCAGCGGGGTCTTCGACGATCCGCGCCTCTTTTAGTCCTAGGGAGAGCCTTCAGCAATGACGCAACTCGAACGCGAGCAGTGGGACGTCGTGGTGGTGGGCGCGGGCGGAGCAGGTCTGCGAGCCGCCATCGAGGCGCGGGAGCGTGGCGCCCGTACCGCTGTCATCTGCAAGTCGCTCTTCGGCAAGGCCCATACCGTGATGGCGGAGGGCGGGATCGCCGCCTCCATGGGCAATGTCAACTCCGGGGACAACTGGCAGGTCCACTTCCGCGACACCATGCGCGGCGGGAAGTTCCTCAACCAGTGGCGGATGGCGGAGCTGCACGCACAGGAAGCGCCGGACCGGGTCTGGGAGCTGGAGACCTGGGGCGCGCTCTTCGACCGCACGGCGGACGGGAAGATCTCCCAGCGCAACTTCGGCGGGCACGAGTATCCACGTCTCGCGCACGTCGGCGACCGGACCGGCCTGGAGCTGATCCGTACGCTCCAGCAGAAGATCGTCGCCCTCCAGCAGGAGGACTTCCGCGAATTCGGTGACTACGAGGCCCGGTTGAAGGTCTTCCAGGAGTGCACCGTCACCTCCGTACTGAAGGACGGCGACCAGGTCGCCGGCACCTTCTGCTACGAGCGCGAGTCCGGGCGCTTCTTCGTCCTCGAGGCGCCCGCCGTCGTCCTCGCGACCGGCGGCATCGGCAAGTCCTTCAAGGTGACCTCCAACTCGTGGGAGTACACGGGCGACGGGCACGCGCTGGCGCTGCTCGCCGGTGCCCCGCTGCTGAACATGGAGTTCGTGCAGTTCCACCCGACGGGCATGGTCTGGCCGCCGTCGGTGAAGGGGATCCTCGTCACCGAGTCGGTGCGCGGCGACGGCGGAGTGCTGCGCAACTCCGAGGGCAAACGGTTCATGTTCGACTACATCCCGGACGTCTTCAAGGAGAAGTACGCGGAGTCCGAGGAGGAGGGCGACCGCTGGTACGAGGACCCGGACAACAACCGGCGCCCGCCCGAACTGCTGCCCCGTGACGAGGTGGCCCGCGCCATCAACTCCGAGGTCAAGGCCGGCCGGGGCACACCGCACGGCGGCGTGTATCTGGACGTGTCCACGCGCATGCCGGCCGAGGTGATCAAGCGCCGACTGCCCTCGATGTACCACCAGTTCAAGGAACTGGCGGACGTCGACATCACGGCGGAGGCCATGGAGGTCGGCCCCACCTGTCACTACGTGATGGGCGGCATCGCCGTCGACTCGGAGACCGCCGCCGCTCCCGGGGTGCGGGGTCTGTACGCGGCCGGCGAGGTCGCCGGCGGTATGCACGGCTCCAACCGGCTCGGCGGCAACTCGCTCTCCGACCTGCTGGTCTTCGGCCGGCGGGCGGGACTGCACGCGGCCGAGTACGCGGCGGGGCTCGACGCCCGGCCGGCCGTCGACGAGAGCCAGATCGACGCGGCTGCCGCCGAGGCGCTGCGGCCGTTCGGCGCCGAGGAGCCGGCAGGCGGGGGCGCGCCGGAGAACCCGTACAGCGTCCATCAGGAGCTCCAGCAGACCATGAACGACCTCGTCGGCATCATCAGGCGCGAGGGCGAGATGGCGCAGGCGCTGGAGAGGCTGGGCGAACTGCGCCGGCGCGCGGCACGGGCCGGGGTGGAGGGCCACCGGCAGTTCAACCCCGGCTGGCACCTCGCGATCGACCTCCGGAACATGCTGCTGGTCAGCGAGTGCATCGCCCTGTCGGCGCTGGAGCGCACGGAGAGCCGTGGCGGTCATACCCGCGAGGACTGGCCCGGCATGGATCTCGACTGGCGGCGGGTCAATCTGCACTGCGCGCTGACCGACTCGGCGCGGGACCCGTCGGCGGACCCCGCGCTCGGCCGGATCAGCCTCTCCAGGAAGACGACCGAGCCCATCCGTCCCGACCTGCTCGACCTCTTCGACAAGGAAGAGCTGGTCAAGTACCTCGCCGAAGAGGAGCTCCACGAGTGAGTGCCAGTACGACTCCGACTCAGCGCACATCCGGCTCGTCCCCCGCGGGCGGCGAGGACGTCGCGTCCACCGCGCCCGCGCCCGCGGCCTCCGCCGTCTCGTCCTCGTCGTACGAGGCCAAGTTCAGAGTCTGGCGGGGCGACGCGGAGGGCGGCGATCTGAAGGACTTCGCCGTCGAGGTGAACGAGGGCGAGGTCGTCCTCGACATCATCCACCGCCTCCAGGCGACACAGGCGTCCGACCTGGCGGTGCGCTGGAACTGCAAGGCGGGCAAGTGCGGTTCGTGCAGTGCGGAGATCAACGGCCGGCCGCGGCTGCTCTGCATGACGCGGATGTCCACCTTCACCCGCGAGGAGACGATCACCGTCACCCCGCTGCGTGCGTTCCCGGTCGTCCGGGACCTGGTGACGAACGTGAACTTCAACTACCAGAAGGCGCGGGAGGTACCGGCGTTCGTGCCGCCGCCCGGGGTCGCGGCGGGCGAGTACCGGATGCAGCAGGTCGACGTGGAACGCTCGCAGGAGTTCCGCAAGTGCATCGAGTGCTTCCTGTGCCAGGACACCTGCCATGTGGTGCGTGACCACGAGGAGAACAAGACCTCGTTCGCCGGACCGCGCTTCCTGATGCGGGTCGCGGAGCTGGACATGCACCCGCTGGACGCCGCCGAGGAGACCGGCCTGGACCGGCAGACGACCGCCCAGGACGAACACGGTCTGGGCTACTGCAACATCACCAAGTGCTGCACGGAGGTCTGTCCCGAAGGGATCAAGATCACCGACAACGCGCTGATCCCGCTGAAGGAGCGGGTGGCGGACAAGAAGTACGACCCGCTGGTCTGGCTGGGCAACAAGATCCGGCGCCGTACGACCAGTTGAGCGCGGCACGTCGCTTCGCGGGCGCCGGACGGGTTAGTTCCGCCCGGCGCCCGCGGGGGGGCTGTCGGCTCTCGTTTACGGCTCGCGCGAGCGCTCGACCAGTGACTCGACACCGTCCAGCATCCGTTCGAGTCCGAACTCGAAGAGCACACCGAGTTCGAGGTCGAACTCCTCGTCCCCGAAGAGCGTCGACAGGACCGGATACGCCCCGGCGAGCTGGATCGAGTCCATGCGCGACTCATTGGCCGCCAGCCATTCGTCGGCCGTCATTCCCGTGTCCTGCCGCGCCTGCGACTCCAACTCGACGGCCATCGCGACGCCTTGGGCGTAACCCATCAGGGCGAGATGGGTGTGGATCATCTCGTACGGCTTGAGCCCGAGCCCCCGCAGCGTCCTCAGCGTCCGCTCCGTGTAACTCATCGCGTGCGGGGACGCCATCGGCCGGGTCAGCCCCGCCATGGCACGGGCCAGCCATGGATGGCGCTCGTACCGGGTCCACAGCCACCGGATCTCCCGTGCCAGCCTCGGCCGCCAGCCGGCCGGCTCGGGGCCGGACGGGGCGCCGCTGAAGACCGACTCGGACATCAGACGCACCAGTTCGCCCTTGCTGGGGACATGGCGGTACAGCGCCATCGTCGACATACCGAACTCCGTCGCCACGCGCCGCATCGTGAGCGCGCCCAGGCCCTCGGCGTCGGCGAGCGCGATGGCGGCGCGCACGACGCGCTCACGGCTCAGGCCCTCGCCGCGCACCGCGCCCCGGCCGCCGGGGCCACGGCCCCGGTCGGGCTCCGCGACCACCGTGCCGACGCCGGGCACGGCGCGTACGAGACCTTCCTGGTTGAGCGCGGCGAGCGCCTTGGTCGCGGTCGCCATCGCGACGCCCCACTCCTCGGTGATACGGCGGGTGGAGGGCACGCGGTCGCCGGGCGCGAGGTCCCCGGAGGCGATACGGCGCCGCAGCTCGGCGGCGATGCGCAGATAGGGCGGGAGGTTGGGCGGATCGACGGTCACGGGCCCTACCGTACTAGTGCGCTTGAGTCGCCAAGCCCCCCTGTGGACAGGGCATCAGGGCCGGTGCACTAGGGAGCTGTTTGCGCCGTACACGCGGGGCCCGTTTACGTACCCGCCATGGAGAACTCACACGCACCCGGGCCCGCCGGCCGACCCGCCGACCGAGCCGCGGGCCGACTCGCCGGTCGCAAGGAATGGATCGCCCTCGGCGTCCTGATGCTGCCGCTGCTGCTCGTCTCGATGGACATCTCGATCCTCTACTTCGCGATCCCCTACGTCAGCCAGGATCTGGAGCCCAGCGCCACCCAGCAGTTGTGGATCCTCGACATGTACGGCTTCGTACTCGCCGGGCTCCTCATCACCATGGGGGCGCTCGGCGACCGGATCGGCCGCCGCAAGCTGGTGCTGGCGGGCGCGGCGGTCTTCGGCGCGGCCTCGGTCGCCGCCGCGTACGCGCACTCGGCCGACTCGCTCATCGGCGTACGCGCGCTGCTCGGGCTCGGCGGCGCCGCGCTCATGCCGTCGACACTCGCGCTGATCCGCAATCTCTTCCACGACGCGAAGCAGCGCGGCCGGGCCGTGACGATCTGGACGGGAGTCATGACGACCGGGATCTCGCTCGGGCCGGTGGTCAGCGGGCTGCTGCTCGAACACTTCTGGTGGGGTTCGGTCTTTCTGATCAATCTGCCGGCGATGGTGCTCCTGCTGGTGCTGGTGCCGTTCCTGGTACCGGAGTCCAAGTCGGCGGGGCGGGCGCGTGAGCCGTTCGACCTGGTGAGCGCGGTCCTGTCGCTCGCCGCGCTGCTCACCTTCATCTACGGCGTCAAGGAGTGGGCCCGGCACGGGTTCGCGCCGGCGCCCGCCCTGGCCGTCGCGACGGGGCTGGTGCTGGGCCAGGTCTTCGTACGCCGCCAGAAGCGCGTCGCCCACCCGATGCTCGATCTCGGACTGCTGGGGCGACGGGCCTTCGGAGGGCCGGTGTTCGCGAATGTCCTCGCGATGTTCGCCACGGTGGGCATGGCGGTCTTCTTCACCCAGTACCTCCAGTCCGTGCGAGGGCTGAGCCCGTTCGAGGCCGCGCTGTGGAGCCTCGTACCGGCCTCGGGTGTGCTCGTGGCGGCGCCGGCGGCGGCGATCCTCGCGCAGCGCACCGACCGCGCGTACGTCATGGGCGGCGGCTTCGTCTTCGCTGCGGCCGGCTTCTTCTGGCTGACCCAGGTGCGGACGGACTCGGCACTCTGGTTCTGTCTGGTGGCCGGCGGCATCTATGTGGGAGGCCTCGTCGCCGCCATGACCCTCGCCAACGAACTCGCCCTCGGCGCCGCCCCGCCGGACCGCGCGGGCTCGGCCGCCGCCGTACTCGAATCCGGGCAGGAGCTGGGCGGGGCGCTGGGCATGGCCGTCCTCGGCTCGGTCGGAGCGGCGGTGTACAGCCGGGAGATGGCGGGCGCCCTGCCGGCCGACGCGGGCGCCGCGCTGCCGGGCGGGGTGGCCGACGCCGTACGGGAGACGCTGGGCGGGGCGGCGGCAGCCGCGGCCCGGCTGCCGGCGGAGACCGGCGCCGAGGTGCTGGCGACGGCACGGGACGCCTTCACGGACGGGATGGGGCTGGCGGCGGTCGGCGCGGGGGTCGTCATGCTGGGGGCGGCGGTCTTCTCGTTCGCGGCGCTGCGAGGCACGGCGGAGCGCGCGACCGGCCGGGCCGGGGACGCCTCCGAGGGGGGCGACCTTGCTCGTGCACAGAGCGGCGTCCTAGAGTGAATGCGCTTACACAACAGGTCCGACCAGTGGAACCGGGCCTGACGGAGAGCGATCGGTCAGAATAGCGAACGGTCGGAAACCAGCACGGCGAGAGCGGACGGTCGGATCGGTTGAGTGCCCCCACGGTGTATGACGTCGCCGAGCGGTCCGGCGTCTCCATTGCGACGGTTTCGCGGGTCTACCGGAATCCGGACTCCGTACGCGCCCAGACCCGGGACCGGGTCCTGGAGGCGGCCCGCGCTCTCGGCTACGTACCGAGCGGCAACGCCCGTGGCCTGGCCAGCCGCACCACCGGCGTACTCGGCCTCTGCTTCCCCGACTACGCGGACCCGGACGCCGAGACCGACGCGGAGGCGGAGGCGGATGCCGAGGCCGACGACTCCGCCGTCATGCTCTACTCCGACCAGATCATCCGCGGCATGGAGCGGGCGGCGCGGCGGCACGGGTACGCGCTGCTGATCGCCGCGTCGCTGGTCGGCGGTCCGGAGAGCCTGGTCGCCAAGGTGGCGGGGCGGGTGGACGGATTCGCCGTGCTGGCGAAGACCGTGCCCACCGAGGACCTTGAGGTGATCTCGCGACGGCTGCCGGTGGTGATGCTGGCGGGGCCGCGTGAGATCGACCACCTCGACCACATCGAGGTGGCGAACTCCGACGGGGAACGGGAGTTGGCCCGTCATCTCATCCGTGACCACGGGCTGCGCTCACTCGCCTTCGTGGGCGGCGACCCCGAGTCGCCAGACGCGGAGGCGCGGTTCCGCGGCTACCAGGAGGCGTGCCGGGAAGCGGGGCTGCCGGTGGCCGACGAGCCTGATCTGCGCGCCGAGATGATGACGCAGGCGGAGGGCGTACGGACCACGGACGCGCTCCTGGACCGGGCGGCCGGGCGGGAACGGCCGCAGGCCATCCTCTTCGCCAACGACCAGATGGCGATCGGCGCGCTGCACGCGCTGGAGCGGCGTGGGCTGCGGGTGCCTGACGACATCGCGGTGACCGGCTTCGACGGCATTCCGCTGAGCCGGATCGTCCGCCCGTCGCTGACGACGGTGCGGCAGCCGATGCGGCGCCTGGGCGAGGAGGCGGTGGAGCTCCTGGTCCGCCGGCTGGCCGACCCCACGAGACCCCCGGTCTCGCTGATGCTCCCGGTCTCGGTGGCCCACCGCGCGAGCTGCGGCTGCGGTGACGCCTCCGGCGCGGGTGGCGGGTTGCGCTGAGCGGGGCGGTGGTCGTTGCCGGGGTGGCCTCCGGCGGGGGTTGCGGGGTTCGCCTCCGGGTTGCGGTTGTCGGCTGACGGTCAGGGTGCGGGGTCTTCGGAGGGGGGTGTCCGGACGGCGTGACTTACGCCGCGTGCAACGCTCGTTGGACCCGACGACCCGGGTCGTTCACGCGACACAAGTCAGCCTGAGTGTCCGAACACCCCCCTCCTGCGACCCCGCCCCCCTCACACCGCCACGACGTCCCCACAAACCCCGGGGGTGGGTGAGGTTGGGGTGGAGTGGGCCGGACCGTGCGGCCATGACACCCCGTCTTGCCGGGTGGCCCGGCCTGTCCGGTGGTGGACTACCGGGTCCCCTGACACCCCCCGCGGGTTGGGAGGGGGACGCGCAGGGGGCGTGGTCGGACACTCAGGCTGACTTGTGCCGCGTGAACAACGTGGGTCGTCGGGTCCAACGAACCCTGCACGCGGCGTAAGTCACGCCGTCCGGCCATGACCCCGGAGCGGCACCCGGACACCGACCGCAACCCACCAAGCCCGTCCGGCGCCTGAGGACACCCCGACCCGCAGGCGCGGACCCCGGCGGACCCGGGAAACGAAACCCCGCAACCACCAAGCGACCCCGTCAACCAAGCCTCGCAGCAAAAAAGGCGCGGCGGGCCCGTGCCAGCCCCGCGACCTCCCCGCTCTCGCCCTCGTACTCGAAGTGCCCCGCACGCAGAACGTGCAGCTCACGCGGTCCCGGCAGCGCGTTGTACACGGCGAACTGCCCCGGTGGCGGCACCGCCGGATCGAACAGCGCGGGCGCGACCATCATCGGCACCCTGATCCGGGTCGCCGCGGTGGCGGCGTCGAAGTACGCGAGGACGTCCATGACCTCCGGGTGCTCCTCGCGGTACGCCCGTACCGCTTCCCCGCTTCCCGTGCTGGGCAAGGTGACCCGCAGCGGATGATTCCCGAACGTCGGTACCGTCAACTGCCCGCAGGCGAACCGCTCGTCCCACGGCAGCGCCAGCGCTCCCAGCCCGCCGCCGAAGCTCTCCCCCACATACCCCAGCCGCGCGCCCGCGTCTTCCTCGGATGCCGTCCTCAGCTCCGGCACCAACTCCAGCAGCGCCGACGCCGCGCACCACAGATCGGCCACGCAGTCGCCGATCACATAGGTCGCGCAGGACTCGATGCCGTACAGCACATGCCCCGCCGCCTCACCGGGGATGCCAGGGCGCCGGCTGCGCGAGCCCATCCCCCGTACGCACGGCAGGATCGCGGCGCTACGGGGCAGCGGAAGCGGCACATCGGCGCCCGGCTCCTGCCGCCCGCCGTAGCCGTGCCCGATCACGAAACCGTGCTCGGCGGGTCCCTCGGCCGGCAGCACCAGCCAGCCGCCGACGCGCAGGCCGCCGACCGAGGTGTAGGACACCCCGAAGATCCGACAGCCGTCCCGTTCGTCCTCCTGCGGGCCGACGGCCGGCGCGGTCGTCACGCCGGTGGCACTCGCGAAACGGTCCCGCCAGTACGCGTCGAATCCGTCCGGAGGGGCAGGTGCCGGGATGTCGAGCAGCTCGTCGAGGCTCCGGCCGTATGCCGGGTCGAAGGGGTAGCCGTGCTCGAACTCAGACATGAGCGCGACATTAACCCTGGCCCGCCGTCGATGACCACAACCGGAATCAGCTCAGCCACTTCCGCAACGCAAATAGCCCACCTAGCCTGCGGAGGCAGGGCTTCCGGATGTCCCACATGTTGCACGAGTGTGACCAAAGCCCCTCTTGCGGTTCTCGGAATGCCTGGAGCAGAGTGATGTATGCGCTTACAGGCAGCGCATACATCGGTGAGCTCAAGGAGGAGCCGTCCATGCATCCCACCGCCAGAACCGCCTCTGTCGCCGTCGCTCTCACGATGGCCGCCGGGATCACCGCGTGCGGCAGCTCGGGGGGCGCGGGCGTCGCCGCCGACAAGAAGCAGACGCTCACCGTGTGGGCCATGGGCGCCGAGGGCGAGAAGCTCGCCGAGGTGGCCAAGGTGTACGAGGACGCGAACCCCCACATCACCGTCAAGGTCACCCCCGTCGGCTGGGACGTCGCCCACCAGAAGCTGGTCTCCGCCGCTGCCGCCGGCACCCTGCCGGACATGACGCAGATGGGCAGCAGCTACATGGGCGAGTTCGCCGAACTCGGCGTTCTGGAGCCGGTCGACACCAAGGCCTTCAAGAAGGACGCCTTCTTCCCCGCCGCCTGGGAGCAGGGCGTGGCGGACGGCGAAGTCTACGGCGTCCCCTGGTACGTCGAGACCCGCGTCCTCTACTACCGCACCGACCTGGCGAAGAAGGCCGGCATCACCAAGCCCCCGACCAACTGGGCCGAACTCCAGCAGGCCGCCACCGCCTTCCAGGACAAGGCGGGCACCCAGTGGGGTCTCCACCTCCAGTCCAGCGGCCTGGACGCCGTACAGAGCTGGTCCCCCTTCCTGTACTCGGCGGGCGGCTCGATCGTCTCCGACGGCAAGGCCACCATGGACAGCCCCGAGGCCGTCAAGGCGCTCAAGGAGTACGCCACGTACTTCGACAAGGGCCTCTCCAACAAGAGCTTCCAGCCCGGCTACGAGGTCCTGACGGACTTCAACTCCGGCGACGTCCCGATGTTCTACTCCGGCCCCTGGACCATGGCCGGCATCAACGACAACTACCCCGACCTCAAGGGCAAGTGGGCCATCGCCAAGGTTCCGGCCGACCAGGCCTCCGCCTCGATGGCCGGCGGCTCCAGCCTCGTCGTCTCCAAGGACAGCGAACACAAGGAAGCCGCGAAGGAGTTCCTCAGCTACCTCACGGACACCGAGGGGCAGAAGGACTGGTTCAAGCGCTCGGGCGACCTGCCGGCCAACATCAGCGCCTGGGACTCCGGTGAACTCGCCGACGACGCCAACTTCAAGATATTCCGCGAGCAGATGGAGACCGCCCAGCCCTGGCCGGTCGAGCCCCAGTGGACGGAGATCTCCTCGAAGGCCGATGAGGCCATCTCGCAGGTGACCCAGGGCAAGGCCAGCGCCGAGGACGCCGCGAAGAAGGCCCAGTCCGCCATCGAAGGACTCGTGAAGTAGTCGCCATGAGCACCACGACCGAACCGGCCGCAGGCGCGGCCCCGGACGCGGCTCCCGCGAAGTCCGGGCCGGGGGCACACCCCCCGGCCGGCGGCCGGAACCGGGGCAAGCCGCGGCCCGTCGCCGTCCAGCACATGGCGGGCTGGCTGTTCTCGACCCCCTTCCTGGTGCTCTTCGCCGTCTTCATGGCTCTGCCGATCGTCGCGACGCTCGTCATGAGCTTCACGGACTTCGGTCTGCGCAATGTCACCGATCCCCTCTCGGCGGAGTTCATCGGCCTGGAGAACTACACGAAGCTGTTCGGCGACGAGAAGTTCCTCAAGGCCCTGTTCAACACGGCCTACTTCGTGATCGTCGGCGTACCGCTGACCGTCGGGCTCGGGCTCGTCGTCGCGGTTCTGCTCAACAACGGCATCGACCGGGCCCGTACCTTCTTCCGGGTCGGTTTCTACGCCCCGGTCGTGACCAGCATCGTCGCGATCGCCGTCGTCTGGCGTTTCGTCCTCGACCCGTCCGACGGACTGATCGCGGGCCTCGCCGCCGAAGTCGGTCTGACGTCACCGGACTTCCTCGGCTCCGAGGCGCTCGCCATGCCCTCGCTGATCGTGATGGCCGTGTGGCGCAACCTCGGCACGGTCATGGTGCTGTTCATCGCGGGCCTCCAGGCCATCCCGCCCGATGTACGGGAGGCTGCGCGGCTGGACGGCGCGAGCACCTGGCAGGAGTTCCGCCGTATCACCGTGCCGCTCCTGCGGCCCACGATGCTCTACACCACGGTCATCACCACCATCGGCTATCTCAATGTCTTCGAGGAGCCGTTCGTGATGACACAGGGCGGGCCCTCGGACAGCACGCTCACCGTGTCGCTGGCCATGTACCGCGAGGGCTTCAACTTCTTCCACATGGGCTATGCGAGCGCCATGGCGTATGTGCTCTTCGTCGTGATCATGGCGATCACGGTGCTCCAGCTCCGTCTGCTGAAGGACAACACGAAATGAGCGCCGCGCGCACCACCTCGCCCCCGCCTCCGCCCTCCGCACCTGCCGGTCCGCTGGATCCCAAGGGGCCGGCCCGGTCCGAGCCCCCGTCCGGCACGGCACCGAGGTCCGGCGGTGGACGCCTGAGGAAGTCCGGCGTCTATGTGCTCCTCTCGATCGGCCTGCTGGTCATGGCGGCGCCCTTCCTGTGGATGGGTCTGTCGTCCTTCAAGACGGACCGGGACCTGACCGCCAGCCCGACGGTGTGGATCCCCTCCGAGTGGACGTTGGAGCACTTCGACGAACTGCTCGACCGTCTCGACGTCCCGCTCTACTTCTTCAACTCCCTCACCGTGGCCGTCCTGGTGACCGTCTCCAATCTGGTGTTCTGCTCGATGCTGGGCTACGCACTGGCCAAGCTGCGGTTCGGCGGCCGGAACAAGATCTTCGCGCTGGTGCTCGGCGCCCTGATGGTGCCCGGCAATCTGATGCTGCTTCCGCTCTTCGTGCTGATGAGCAAGCTCCAGCTGATCGATTCCTACGCGGGGCTGATGCTGCCGTTCGCCGCCCAGGCCTTCGGGGTCTTCCTGATGCGGCAGTTCATGCAGTCGATCCCCGACGAACTGCTGGAGGCGGCCCGGATCGACGGTGCCGGCGAGTGGTACATCTTCTGGCGGATCGCGATGCCACTGGTCAAACCGGCACTGGCGACGCTCTCGATCCTTATCTTCCTGGGCTCCTGGAACAACTTCGTCTGGCCGTTGATCGCCACGAACGACCCGGAGAAATACACCCTCCCGGTGGCCCTCGCCACCTTCGCCACCGACCCCAACCAGTCGGCCGGCTCCAACGGCATGTTGATGGTCGGCTCCTTCCTGATCATCCTGCCGGTGCTGCTGGTCTTCATCGTCTTGCAAAGGCACTTCACCCAGGGCCTCGCCACCACCGGCATGAAGTAGCCGCCACGGCGGCCCCTTCCGGCCTTCCCGACGCGTACCGCGGCTCCAACGCCGCCGCTCTACCGCCGCGCACTCATCGAAGAAGAGGTTTGTACCGACATGACCGAGAAGTCCACCGCTCGCGCCGACTGGGAGACCCGTATCGGGAAGCCCAGCGATCAGCGGCTCACCGGCATCGGCGAACTCCCCGCCCCCGGCGGCCTGTCCGCCGAGGACGGCACCGGCCATGTGCTGCTGACCTGGCAGCCGGTGGCGGGCGCGCTCGGATATCTCGTGCACCGCGCCGAGTCCGCCGACGGTCCCTTCGAGCCGCTCGACCACCTCGGTGGCGATGTGCTCGCCGTACCCCACCCCCCGTACGCCGACACCCTCGCCGAGCCGGGCCGCGGCTACTTCTACAAGGTCGCCACCTGGTCCGACGGCGGACCCGGCGCTCTCTCCGAAGCGGCCCCCGGCTGCGCCAGGGCGGCCGGCTCCAGTCCTGCCCCGGTCACCGTCACGGTGGACGCGGCGGCTCCCACCACTCCCCTTCCCGGGGTGTGGAACAGGATGATCGGCGCCGAGCACTTCTCCCTGCTGGCCTGGGACCGTCCGGGCGCGGGCGGCTCGGACGTCGCGAAGGAGTACGCCCGGGCCCTGGAGATCGTCCGCGACGAGATCGGCGTCCGCTCCGTCCGGGCCCACGGCACCTTCCTCCCGGAGACGCTGAGCGTCCGGCCCGACGGCTCGTTCGACTTCTCCGGACTGGACGAGGTCTACGACCGCTTCCTGGCCACCGGACTCAAGCCCGTCGTCGAACTCTCCTTCATGCCCAAGGAACTCGCCGCCGATCCGCACTACACGGTCTTCGACTACCAGGCCCTGGTGTCCAAGCCCGCGGTGTGGGAGCACTGGGGCGACCTCTGCCGCGAGGTGACCGTCCACCTCCAGGACCGGTACGGCAGGGACACCGTCGCGGCATGGGAGTTCGAGGTCTGGAACGAGGCCAATCTGGAGGTCTTCTGGAACGGCACCCAGGACGACTACCACCGGCTCTACGAAGTCGCCGTCCGCGCCGTGAAGGGTGTCGACGAGCGGATCAGGGTCGGCGGCCCGTCCTCGGCCGCGGCCGGCTGGGTCGGCGCCCTTCTTGAGTACTGCCAGGAGCGCGATGTCCCCATCGACTTCATCTCCACCCATACCTACGGCAACGCTCCCCTGGACTTCCGTCCGATGACCCGCGCGTTCGCGGAGGCGACCGGCCGGCCCGAGCCGGAGATCCTGTGGACCGAGTGGGGCGTCACGCCCACCCACTTCCACCGGGTCAGCGACTCCGTCTTCGCCGCCCCGTTCGTCCTGCGGGGCATGAAGAGCGCCCTGTCGTCCACCGACGCGCTCGCCTACTGGGTCGCCTCCGACCAGTTCGAGGAACTGGGCTGGCCGCCCCGGCTCTTCCACGGCGGATTCGGTCTGCTGACGGTCGGCAATCTGCGCAAGCCGCGCTTCTGGGCGCTGTATCTCCTCTCCCAGCTGGCCGGTGGGCGGATTCCCGCCTCGGTGAGCGGTGACGGAGCCGAGGCGCTCGTGGAGTCCCTGGCCACCCGCGCCGACGACGGCTCCACTCTCGACGTCCTGCTCTGGAACGGCACGCTCGACCAGTCCAAGATCGACGGGTCCACGCCGCTGAACCGCACGGCGACCGTACGAATCGGGGGACTTGAGCCGGGAGCCGACTACACCGTCCTCTCCCGCCGGGTCGACGAGGAGCACTCCAACATCCAGGCCGTCTGGAACGACCTCGGCGGCGGCGACTGGCCCGACGAGCCCCAGTGGGCGAAGCTGCGGTCCGCCGACGAACTGCCGGTGGAGCCCCTGGCGCCCGTGGTCGCCGACGATTCGGGCACGGCGACGCTGACCGTCCCGCTGCCGAACCCGGGCATCCGCTTCCTGCGACTCACTCGCGCCTGATCGCCCCCACAGTCCCGGGGGCCGGCGGCACCTGACCGCCGCCGGCCCTCGCGCCAGCACCGCCGCCATGGCCGGACCTCCGAGAATTCTTCCGGCCATGGCGGCGGCCAAAGACCTGGCCCAGGCACCGGCCCTGGCCACAACTCCACATCTGCCAAGGGGAGCTGGACTCTCATGGACCGTCGTACGTTTCTCGCCGCCGCGGGAACCGGGGCAACCGCCCTGACCCTCGGAGCCGTCACCACACCCGCCGTGTCCGCGCCGGCCCCAGCCGCGTCGCGTGCTCGTGTTGTTCATGCCTCTGATACACCGCTGCTGCGCCGCTGGTTCCGCGATACGTATCACTCGATCGAGGCAATGACGACCGACATCGGTCTCGCCGCCGACAAGATCGACCTCGCCGCGCCCGGCGGACCCGTACCCTCGCAGAACACCTCGCCGACCAACATCGGCTGCGGGCTGTGGTCCACCGTCGCCGCCGCCGGGCTCGGCGTGATCGACCAGGACACCATGCGCCGCCGGCTCGAACTGACCGTCACGGCCGTCGAGAAGCTGGAACGCCACCACGGATTCTGGCTCAACTGGTACGACGCCCACGACGGTTCGGTGCTCACCAGCTGGCCGGGCACCGGCGATCCGGTCCGCCCCTTCCTCTCCTCGGTCGACAACGCGTGGCTCGTGACGGGCCTGCTCATCGCCGCCGACGCGGACAGCCGACTGCGTCGCCGGGTCGGCAAACTGCTGGCCACCGCCGACTGGTCGTACTTCTACACGCCGTACGACGCCGCAGACCCGGTGGCCGGCCCCGGCCAGCTCCGCGGCGGATTCTGGACCGACACCGGCGAGCCGACGGCCCACCATTACGGGGCGCTCAACACCGAGCCCCGGATGGCCAGTTATCTGGGGATCGCCGACGGCAGCATTCCCACCGACCACTACTGGCACATGTTCCGCACGATGCTTCCCGAGCACGGCCAGGAGCAGCCGCCCGGCGGGGCGTACGACACCATCGACGGCGTCCGGGTCTTCCAGGGCCACTACACCTACCGGGGCCGCAAGCTGGTCCCGACCTGGGGCGGCTCGATGTTCGAGGCCCTGATGGTGCCGCTGTTCGTGCCCGAGCCCGAGTGGTCGCCCCGCTCGTGGGGCACCACCCACCGGCGCTTCGTCCGCTCCCAGATCGAGCACGGCCTGGCGGAGGCGGGGTACGGCTACTGGGGCTTCTCCCCCTCCGAGGTGCCCGAAGGCGGTTACCAGGAGTACGGCGTGGACGCGATCGGCATGAACATCGACGGATACGCCTCCAACACCGACCGCACCTATGTCACGCACGGTGAACCGCTGCCGCCCGCGTCCGCGTACACCAACGGCGTCGTGACTCCGCACGCCTCATTCCTCGCCCTCCCCTACGCACGGTCGGAGGCCCTGGCCAATCTCAAGGCGATCGCGGACGACTTCGGCGCGTACCACGACGGCTACGGCTTCCGGGACTCGGTCAATGTAGGGACCGGGCACGTCAGCGGTTCGGCTCTCGCCCTGGATCAGGGCATGATCGCCGCCGCTCTCGCACAGGAACTCCGCCCCGGTCTGCTCCAGCGCCCCTTCCGTACCGGCGGTTTCGCTTCCCGTATCCGTCCGATGCTGGCCAAGGAACGCTTCAGCATCTGATCCCCCCGGAATCCCGGGTCCGACCGGCGCCGCCCCGTGTGCGGCGCCGGTCGAGAGGGGTCTGAGCACGGCGCCGCACACGCCTTGACCGGGCACACATCGTCCGGTCGCGGACCATCGAGGCGGGACATAGCCTCCCAAATGTGACGCGGACCATATGCCGTAACCGGACTCGTTCAGCCGTCCGGAGCCTGCTGGCCCTGCTGGTGACGGCCGGCTGGCTGCTGATGCCCGCGCTCTCGCCGGAAGCCCGTGCGGAGGATCCCCTCACTCTTTCGCGTCAGGGCCAGATCACCGACAAGGTCGGCGCCCTCGACGGCCGGGCGGACGCGGTGACCGCGTCCCTCGACCGGCTGGACAGCGACAGCCGTATCCAGCTCTTCGTCGCCTATGTGCGTGACTTCTCCGGCAGATCCGGGCAGAGCTGGGCCGCCGCGACCGCGGAGCGGAACGGTCTCGGCCGCGACGACATCCTGCTCGCCGTCGCCACCCACGACCGGCAGTACGCCTACTCCGCCGCGTCCGACGCCCCCCTCACCAAGGCCCGGCTCGCCGAGGTGGCTCGGACGGCGATCGAACCGGCGCTCCGGCAGAACGACTGGGCGGGCGCGGCGATCGGGGCGGCGAACGGCTACCGGGCCGCCGCGGCCGGCGCCCCCGTCCCCACACCCTCCGTCACTCCCGGCCCGGCGGACCCCGACGGCGAAGCCGCCTCCAACCGGGCGGGCAGCGCGCTCGTCCTCCCCGTCGTCCTGGTGGGCGCCGCGCTGGCCCTCGGCGCGTACGCGTACATGAAGCGCAGGCACCGAGCCTCGACCCGTACGACGCCGAAAGGCGGACAGGAAGGGTGGGGGGAGCGGGGCCTGCCGACGCGAACGACGCTGCCGGAGCTGGACCGGCGGGCGGGGCTGACCCTCGTCGAAACCGACGACGCCGTACGCACCAGCCAGGAAGAACTCGGCTTCGCCACGGCGCAGTTCGGTGAGAAGGCGGCGCGGCCGTTCCAGGACGCCGTGGCGTACGCGAAAGGTGAGCTGGCAGCGGCCTTCCGGCTGCGTCAGCAGCTCGACGACGCGATTCCGGAGGACGACGACACCCGGCGTCGCATGCTGGACGAGATCGTCGCCCGGTGCACGGACGCCAACAGCCGACTGGACGCCGAGGCAGCGGCCTTCGACCGGCTGCGTGCCATGGAGCGCAACGCCCCGGAGGCGCTGACCGCCGCCGAGGCCGCGTTCCGGGAGCTGACCGGCAGGACCGTCACGGCCGCCGCCACACTCGCGGCGATGCGTGAGCGGTACGCGGAATCGGCCGCGGCCCCGGTCGGGAGCGCCGTGGAGGAGGCCGACGACCGGTTGGTGTTCGCGACGACGAACCTTGACGACGCGCGGCGCTCGATCGAGGCGGGCGACAACGGCCGCGCGGCGGTGCATGTCCGGGCGGCGGAGAGCGCCGTGGGCCAGGCGGCGACGCTGGTCGAAGCGGTGGAGCGGCGCGCGCTCGAACTCTCCGAGGCCGCCCGCAGGCTCCCCGGCTCGCTGACCGAGACCGAGACCGACCTGGCGGACGCGCGCGGTCTGCTCGAAGGCACGGCGGAAGGCACGTCCACGGCCGATCTCCAGGGCCGGATCGCGCGCGCCGAGGCGGTGGTGGCCGATGTGCGACAGGAGCAGGCCGCCGGGCCGTACGACCCTATCGACGCCCTGCGCAGGATCGAGGAGGCGGACGCGGCGCTGGACGAGGCCCTCGCGGGCGCGCGCGAGCGCGAAGTGGGGGGACGCCGGGCACGGGCGCTCCTCGACCGGGCGATGCTCGGCGCCCGCTCGGCGATCGGCGCCGCGGCCGACTACATCTCGACGCATCGCGGGGCGGTGGGCAGCGAGGCCCGTACCCGGCTGACGGAGGCCCAGCGGCGGATCGACCAGGCCGGGACGCTGACGGAGCTGGGTGACGCGCAGGGGGCGCTGGCCGAGGCCCAGCACGCGGACGGCCTGGCCAGGCAGGCGCAGGACCTCGCCGAGCAGGACGTGCGGTCGTACGGGAACCGATCCGGTCCGGGCGGTGTATCAGGGGCAGGAAACGGGCTCGGCGGCGCCGTGCTCGGCGGAATCATCCTCGGCGGTCTGTTCGGCGGCGGAGGCGGACTTGGTGGAGGTGGGGGCTTTGGCGGGGGTCTCGGCGGAGGTCATGGGGGTGGCCGTGGCGCTGGTCCTGGCAGTTTCGGCGGCGGTGGCACTCGCGGCCGGATGGGCGGCGGCGGACGTTTCTGACGCGATTCCCCTTGTCCGCAGGACGAAGAAGGAGCAGCCCGATGACGAAGCAGACGGTTCTCGGCCGTGTCGCCCAACTGGCGAAGGCCAACGTCAACGACTTGCTGGACCAGGCCGAGGATCCGCAGAAGATGATCGACCAGCTCATCCGCGACTACACGAACAACATCGCGGAGGCGGAGGAGGCGGTGGCCGCCACGATCGGCAATCTCCGTCTGCTGGAGCTGGACCACCAGGAGGATGTGGACGCGGCACGGGAGTGGGGCGAGAAGGCTCTCGCGGCGAGCAGGAAGGCCGACGAGCTGCGCTCGGGCGGCCGGAGCGAGGACGGGGACACGTTCGACAGCCTGGCCAAGGTGGCGCTCGGCCGCCAGCTCCAGTCGGAGAACGAGGCGAAGGCCGCCGAGCCCACGATCGCGTCCCAGACGGAAGTGGTCGCGAAACTCAGAGCGGGGCTGGACCAGATGACGGCCAAGCTGGCGCAGCTGCGGTCGAAGCGGGACGAGTTGGTGGCCCGGTCGAAGTCCGCCCAGGCGCGGAATCGGATGATGGACGCGGTCAAGAACATCGATGTGCTGGATCCCACCAGCGAACTGGGCCGGTTCGAGGACAAGGTGCGGCGGGAGGAGGCCAGGGCGATGGGCAAGGAGGAACTGGCCGACTCCTCGCTGGACGCGCAGTTCGAGCGTTTGGAAAGCGTCGGGGACGCGGCGGAGATCGAGGCGCGGCTGGCCGCGCTGAAGAGCGCCTGACACTTCTGCCACGCGCGCTGCCACGGCGACGACCGACCGCGGCGGGTGCGGCTGCGGTGGGCGCGCCGCGTCCGGTCCGGCCGGCCCGTTCGCGTGGGCCGGCCGGGGAGTGGAACGGTCCGGGGTCAGAACATGCTGAGGAGCTGTTCGACGGTGGGTTCCGTGGTCGAGTCACCGTCGGGCAGGGCGAGTTCGAACCAGACGGTTTTACCGCGCGGGGTGCGGCGCGAGCCCCAGGCCGCGCTGAGCAGCCCGACCAGTTGGAGTCCGCGACCGCCCTCGTCGGTGTCCCGCGCCCGGCGCCTGCGCGGCTGTACGAGCCCCGCGTCCCACACCTCGCAGACGAGTGTGCGGTCGCGGAGCAGCCGCAGCCTGATCTCGCCCTCGCCGTAGCGCATGGCGTTGGTGACCAGCTCGCTGACGAGCAGTTCGACGGTGTCGACCAGCGGTTCGAGGCCCCAGGAGTGGAGCTGGGCGCGGGCGACCTCGCGGGCGCGGCCGACGGAGCGTGGCTCGCGGGGCAGCTGCCAGTCGCCGACGGCGTCGGTGGGCAGCCCCTGGATACGGGCCATCAGCAGCGCGATGTCGTCCTCACCGTGCCGGGTGTCGAGCGTGTTGAGTACGTGGTCGCAGACGTCTTCCAGCGGCCGTACGGGATGGGTGAGCGCGCGACGGAAGGCCGTCAGGCCCTCGTCGATCGGATGGTCGCGCGATTCCACGAGCCCGTCGGTGTAGAGCGCGAGCAGTGCTTCCTCGGGAAGGTCGACCTCGACCTGCTCGAACGGTTCGCCGCCGACTCCGAGGGGCATCCCGGGCGGTACGTCGAGGAGCAGTGCCTCCTCGCCGGGCTCGACGAGCACCGGAGGGGGATGCCCGGCGTTGGCGAAGGTGCAGCGGCGGGTGACCGGGTCGTAGACGGCGTAGACGCAGGTCGCGAGATACACCTCGGAGAGGTCCGCGTCCCGCGACTTGTGAGCGACGCGGGAGGCCTGCTGGGCGCCGCTCGGTGTGCCGAGGCCGCGGGCGATCTCGTCCAGCGCGGACAGGACCTCGGCGGGCTCCAGGTCGAGCAGTGCCAGGGTGCGTACGGCCGTGCGCAGCTCCCCCATGGCGACGGCGGCGCGCAGCCCCCGGCCCATGACGTCGCCGACGACCAGCGCGGTCCGGTGGCCCGGCAGCTCGATGACGTCGAACCAGTCGCCGCCGACCTCGGTGGCGGTGTTGCCCGGCAGATAGCGGCAGGCGATGTCCAGGCCGGCGGCCTCGGGGTCGCCCGGTGGGAGCAGGCTGCGCTGAAGTATCAGCGCGCGCTCGTGCTCCCTGCGGTAGAGGCGGGCGTTGTCGATACAGACGGCGGCGCGCGCCGCGAGTTCCACGGCGAGGGCGCGGTCGCGTTCCCCGAAGGGTTCGCTGCCCTTGGTCCTGGAGAACTGGGCGAGTCCGACGACGGTGTCGTGCGCGACCATCGGCACGGCGAAGGTCGACTGGATGAGGCTGCCGGGTCCGCCGGGCACGGTCTGGACCCGGGCGGTACGCAGCGCGTTCGCGCAGGGCGAGTTGAAGGGGTATCGGTGGACGGCGCCGGCCGCGGGAGGCTCGACCGCGCCTTCGCCCGTCAGGTCGTCTCCGAGCAGGGGTGCGTCGGAGACGGCACTGGCGAAGGCGACGCGTCGCAGGGGGGCGCTGCCGCCGCCGGATTCAGAGCCGGAGGAGCCGCCGCGTCCGGGCGGCGCCTCTTCGCCGGTGAGCAGTCCCTGGTAGAGATCGACGGAGGCGAGGTCGCAGAAGCCGGGGACGGCGACGTCGAGGAGTTCCTTGGCGGTGGTCTCCAGGTCGAGGGAGTTGCCTATTCGGGCGCTCGCCTCGTTGAGGATCGCGAGGTTGCGTCGGGCGCTCGCGGCCTCACGTGCGGCGATCTGACGGCGTGTGACGTCGCTGCCGACCCCGGCGACCCCGATCGTGCGGCCGGCTCCGCCGAGTACGCGGTACAGGTTGACCGACCAGTGCCGGCGGTCCTTGCCGCCGGGGGCGACGCCGACTATCTGGATGTCGGTGGCGGATTCGCCGGTCTCCAGGACCCGCTTGAGCGAGGCGCTCAGCCGGTCCGCCTCGGGACGGGAGAGATAGTCGTGGACCGTGCGTCCGCGGTGGTCGTCGGCCGTGCCGCCGAAGACGGCGGCGAAGCGCTGGTTGGCCCGCTGGACGGTGAGATCCGTGCCGAACAGCACGAAGCCAAAGGGAGATTGGCCGAAAATGGCCTGCGACGAGGCGAGTTCGGTCTCGATCTGGCGCAGTGCGCGGACGTCCACGACGATGCAGAGCGCGGCCCGCTCACCGCTCTCCGTCTCGCTGGGCATCACATAGACCTCGGCGAGGCCGTGCGCTCCGAGCTCGCCGGGCACCTGGAAGGGCACGAGCCCTGTCCATTCCTTGCCGTCGAGGATCTCGGCGACCTTGCTGTGCCCTCGCGAACGCAGATCGGCGGGCATGAACACCTCGACCGGATCCTTGCCCCTGACCTCCTCGGGAGCGATCCCGAACAGCTCAGCGGCTCGCAGACTCCACTGGTCGACCAGCCCGTCGGGGCCGATCGAGAAGGAAGCGACTCTTATGTAGTCATAGATCGAGCCGGGCGGGCTGCTCTGCCACACGACGCCGTCCGCCGTTCCAGGTATCTCGCTCACGCGACCGTCCCCTCCAGCTCACGCACCGGACCGGCCATCCCCGCAGTATTCAGCACTACGGCCCTGACCGGTACGGCGTTCACGATCACAGCACAGTCTCGTTCGTTTTGAGCCGAGACCCGAGTGATCGTTGTCCCTTCACACTCCTAACCAGGGAGCGGCAGCTCGAACCACACCGTCTTACCCGTATTCCCCCGGCGTGTACCCCAACGTCGGGCGGAGCAAGCGACGAGCTGGAGCCCACGGCCCCCTTCGTCATCAGGGCCGGGCGACCGTGCGGTCGGCGGGTCGGGCAGCGGATCGGACACCTCCACCAGCAGTGCGGTACCGGTGAGGTCCGCAGGGCCTAAGGGAACGAGGGCCAGCCTGACACCGATCGGCCCCGGTGTGTACTGAAGGGAGTTGGTGACAAGTTCGCTGACCAGCAGGACGGCCGTATCGCGAACGGAGTGGACGAGACACCAGACACCGAGGGCGTCGCGTACCACGTGGCGTGCGCGACGTACGGCATCCGGCTGAGCGGGGAAGGTCCACTCGGCGTAGGTGCTCTCCGTCTCGATCAAGCCGACCACTTCCCCAGACTGACAGCAGGCCCACGCCCTTTTTAGGGGGGTTAATCAGCACATACCCGTAATCCGAGAAGAACTATCTTGACGGAGGCTCATGTCAGCTCGCCCGAGGTCCTGAGGTCGTCGAAGAGAAGCTGGTCGACGGGAGCCACCAGGGCCCGGTCGCCGTAGGAGAGCCAGCGGATCTCCTCGATCTCGTTGCTGGCAGCCGGCGTACCCCGGTAGTCGCCGGAGTAACAACTCATCCGGACCAGCACACCGTCCGGCTGGCCGTGGGCCTGGGCTTCGTACGTACCCAGATGGGCCGCCGTGGCCGGGAGGAGGGCCACCGCCAGTTCCTCCTCGACCTCGCGCAGCAGGGTCTCCAGATCGGTCTCCGCGCCCTCGCGCTTGCCGCCGGGGATGTAGAAGACATCCTTCCCGCGGGAACGCGCGCAGAGGATCCTGCCCTGCTCCACCCGGACCCACGCGACTGTGTCGATCAAGACCGTTGCAGCTCCGCCGTCACTCATGCGCCGGAGCGTAGCCCGGCCGGAGGTGCGGGCTCCACGAGGGGGCCCGGTCCTCGGTCGGTGAGGTGAGGTCAGCGGCTGGTCTGCTGTAGGCGCTCGACCCAGTAGAGCTGCTTGGGACCCTTGGCATCGAGGCTGTCGACCGTCTTCTGCGCCTCGTCCTTGGTGGCGTACCTGCCCACCCGATACCGGTTCCCGTTGTCATCCTGACGTATGACCAGCCAGGGCAGCACAGCTCCGCTGTCGGTCATCGTGCCCCTCCCGCCAACTGCCCGCACCACTCGGACGACCTCCTGGAAACCCCAATCCGCATATGCCCGAGCCTACGCCTGACCTTCACTCAGCGGATGCGTGTTTATACAAAGAGGTACACATCTGGCCAAGAAGATTCGGGCTCGCGAGGGCGCGCCGGGGTGAGCGCGTGTCATATCCCCGTATCCGACGCCCTGTTGGGGCGGCACACGGCCGTCCTGGTCCGATGAGGACGGCGCCGGGGTCAGCCGGTCCTCACCGTGCCGTCATCTGACCGGAAGGTGATAGGCGATGCGGTAGCGGTCCGCGGGAACGACCATGTCCGCCGTTTCGACCGCACGGCCCGACGCGTAGTACGTCCGCTCAAGGACCATCACGACATGGCCGGGCACACCGCCGAGCGACAGGAGCTCCTCCGCCAGCCCCGGGCGCGCGCCGACCTGCTCCACCACGTTGTCCACGACGACGCCGATGGCCGCCATCCGCTCCACGACCCCGCACCCGCCGAGCGGCCCCTCCTCGGGAAGCATCACCGGCGTGCGCCCCGTGACCTCCAGGGGCTCCCAGGAGGTGGAGAGCATCATCGGCTCCCCCGCGTCCCTGAAGACGTAGCGCGTACGCATCGCCGGGTCGCCCGGCTGTATCCCGAGGCGCGTCGCGATCTCCGGCGCCACCTCGTCCCGGTCGGTACTCGACTCCCATGTGCCGCGCACGCCCTCCTCGGCCTGCTCCTGCCGGAAGGGATTGGCGCCGGACGGCGGCCGGTAGCCGGAGCGCGCGATGCGGCGCGGGACGGGCTTCTCCCGGACGTAGGTGCCGGACCCGGAACGCCCCTCGACGAGCCCTTCCGCCATCAGCACCTTGCGGGCTTCGAGAGCGACCGTGTCCGAGACGCCGTACTCCTCGCGGATACGGGCCTGCGAGGGCAGCCGGGTGTGCGGCGGCAGAGCGCCGTCGACGATCTTCCGCCGAAGATCACTGGCGACGCGCAGATAGGCCGGCTGCTCACCGAATGCCACAGAGCCACTCCCAACAGGTTGACAGACAGCAACACCCTGGCAACCGTTGGTTGTTGACCGCAAGCATGGGCCACGGGTTCACCCGATGTAACGACAAGGGGTTTACGCAGGGACTTTGCCGCAGGTCCGGCTCCACCGGCAACGGCTTTACCGATGCGGTCCGTTGAACGACCGGGTCAGTCCACCCAGTACGTGTCGTGCTTGATGAAGAACGCCGTGCGCTCCTCGTCCGTCATCCGCCCGACCGTGGAGACCTTCTCGAAGTACTCCTCACGCGGCGCTCCCGGCGCGAACAGGATGAGGGTGGAGGCGGGCGCGTCCGAGTCGTTGCGGAAGCCGTGCAGCCCGCCCGGCGGCACGTACAGGAAATCGCCCTTCTCCGCGTCGATCCAGCGCTCACCGTCGTACAGCCGGACCGTTCCCTCCAGGATGTAGAAGGACTCCGAGATGGTCTTGTGGAAATGGGTGCTCGGTCCGCCACCCCTGGGCACCATGTCCATCCGGTAGAGCCCGAACTCACCGCCGGTCGACACGCTGGACGCCACGAAGTGCGTCTCGGCACCCGACGGGGACCGCACGTCGGCGGGGGTGCTCGCGGGCCGGAACACCGCGTTGACCTCGCCCTTGTCCCCGTGATGGCGGGGTTCCGGATACGACATGTGCTGCACTCCCTCAGTGGCGACGTACGACGCGTGGCCGGCCGGCCACGCCGACGGTCATCATGCCCGTCGCGCGTTCCTCTCCCCCGGGAACCTCTCCGATGTCACGGTCGTTCACCAGGAGTCACCATGGGTGAACCGATCCGTACGCATCTCCAGCCACACATCGCACCCCCAGGCGACGGTCGCCAGCGCGAGCAGCACGGCCACCGCCGCCACTCTGTCCCGGGCCCGCAGCACCCCACCCACCAGGGCCCAGACCCCCAGTGCGACGGCGGGAGCGCCGAAGATCATCACCGGGCCGTCCAGGTAGAGCAGGCTCCAGTCCCGCTCCCCCTCGAAGGCACCGCGCAGACCGGGCGCCGCACCGACGCCCCATACGGCGAGCCCTGTGACGAATCCGGCGACGACGGCCAGGCAGCCGGCCCAGCCGTTCGTCTCACGTGTCATTCGTGTACGGGCCGTCCCCGCTCGCGTGGTCACACAGGCGACGGACGCGCGATCCCGTCTCTCGGTTCCGACCGGTGGGCACGCGTGCCAGGATGGCCGGAACAGGGGAAACAGGGGGAAGGAAACCGAGTTGGGTACGGGGCGACGGCAGCGCCTGCGGGTGCTGTCCAGCAGGCTGACGGTGGAACTGCTGCCGGACGGGCCGGAGGGGGACCTCGCGTCCGCCCTGACACGGGCGTGGTGGGCGCTGGTGCGTGGCCCCGAGGGGCTCACGGTCATCCACGAGGTGCCGGACACGCCGGACACACCGGTCGCCGTCGAGTTGTGGGCCGGGCTGTACGGGGAGAACGCGCACGAGCTGGACGTGCCGGGGATGCTCGTGGCGTTGCTGGAGCCGCTCGCGGGCGCCGGGGTGCCGGTGTTCGTGGCCTCGACCTTCGACAGCGATGTGGTGCTCGTGCCGGTCGCCCGGTTCGAGGACGCGGAGCGGGCGCTGAAGGCGGCCGGTCACGAGGTCGTCGGCGGCCTCTGACGCGCCGTCACGCCTTGTTCTCCGCAGGGGCGGGTGTCGCGAGAGGGAGGCGGCGGACGTCCGGGAGGAGCAACTGCGTGAGCGACATCAACAGCATGGCCAGTCCGCACGCGTACAGCACCGGTTCGGGACCGGTGCGCAGCGCGATGACGGGGACCAGCACCATGCCCAGCGGCTGGCAGGCCATGGAGCCCAGCCATTCGTACGCGCTGACGCGGGAGAGGAGTTCGCCGGGCACGTTGCTCTGGAGCGTGGTCTCCCAGAGCGTGTTGAAGACCATCAGTCCGCAGCCGCCGAGGAAGGCGGCCACCGCCAGGGACGGTGTGGTCACCTGGAGGGCCAGCGCCAGGAGCGGCAGGGAGCACAGGCAGTCGGCGTAGAGGGCGGAGCGCAGCGGGAATCGGGCCTTCAGCCAGAGCGTCGCCAGCCCGCCCACACAGGCGCCCGCGCCGTAACAGGAGACGATGACTCCCCACGCGGCGGCGCCGCCGAGACGCTCCTCCGCGACCACGGGGCCAAGGACCGAGTAGGCGGCCTGGAGTCCGTTGGCCAGGGAGGCCGCCAGGACGACGACCCAGATCCAGCGCCGCCCCGTGAACTCCCGCCAGCCCTCGCGCAGATCGGCCAGCATGGAGTGGACGGTGAGTTTGGGCGGCACCACGCCCTTGGGCAGCAGCCGTAGGAAGTAGGCGCTGAGGAGGAAGGTCGCGGCGTCGACGGCGATGGCCCATCCGGAGCCGGCGGTGGCGACGAGTACGCCGGCGAGTACGGGGCCCGCCACGTTCCCCCCGGCGCGCGCCAGGCTGCACAGTGAGTTGGCCTCCTGCAACCGGTCGGCGGGGGCGGTCTGCTGGACGAGGCCGCTGATGGCGGGCATGAACAGCGCCGAGGCTGTGCCGTGCACGACCTGGAGCACGACCAGATGCCAGATGCCCGCGCTCCCGGTGAGCAGCAGAACGGCGAGCAGCCCCTGCCCCGCGCCGCGTACGAGGTCGGACCAGACCATCACCAGACGGCG
The DNA here is from genome assembly GCF_042870175.1 of Streptomyces sp. NPDC006643. Taxonomy (NCBI): domain Bacteria; kingdom Bacillati; phylum Actinomycetota; class Actinomycetes; order Kitasatosporales; family Streptomycetaceae; genus Streptomyces; species Streptomyces sp. NPDC006643. Next base: position 85,658 of record NZ_JBIAHA010000011.1, read on the forward strand.
CGGCAACCGGTCCGCCACCACCCCGCCGAGCAGCATGAACGCCATCAACGGCAGGACCCGGGCCGCGAGTACGAGGCCCAGGTCGCCGGCGTCGCCGATGTCCAGCACGGCGAAGGCCAGTGCGACGGGCGCCATGAAGTCGCCCACCACGGAGGCGAGGCTGCCGAGGAAGAAGAGGCGGAAGTCCCGTACCCGCAGGACGTCGAGCTTGTTCATCGGGAGGTCACGCGGTGACGGGGGCGAGGACGGGCCAGCGCTCCCCCGTGTCGGTGTGGAGTTCGGTCACGGTCAGCAGAAGCGGACAGATATGGGTGGGGACGAGGGCGCCGTCCGGTCGCCGTACCGAGGGGGCCGGGTGCCACGGCTGTCCGCACTCGGCCAGCAGGCTCATCCCGCCGGGGTCGACGCGTACGGCGATGTCCTCCTCCGTCAGGACGCCCAGCGCGACGAGTCCGGCGTCGCCCAGCGGGTAGGCGCCCGCGCCCAGTTCGGTGATGCCGGGCACCAGGGTGTCGACGCAGGGGGTGCCGCCGAGGGCGACGGTGTCGCAGGGGTGGCCGTCGGCGCGCAGCCGTTCGGCCGTTTCGACCATCGAGTCGGCGAGGGTACGGGCCAGTTCCCGGCGGCGCGTCGCCTGCTCGGGGGTCTCGATGTCGAGGTAGCCGACGATCCCTTCCAGGCTGAGGTTGCGGGCCCGGTCCACGGCCTCCGCGACGGCGGTGACGTCGGTGCCGCCGTCGACCTGTACGCGGACGGCTGCCCGGGTGCCGTAGCGACGGGCGGCGGCGTCGAGGCTCTCGACCGCCGCCACGTCGTCCAGATGGACGGACAGGGCGCAGTCGGCGGCCAGTTCGGCGAACGGGTCCAGGATCCGGGGGTCGCGCCAGGGCCAGGCGGCGACGAGGTCGGTGAAGCCGCCGGTGACGTAGTGCCGGGCCAGTTGGGGCCGGGTCACCGCGATGCCCCGGGCGCCTGCCTCGCGCTGCATGCGGGCGATCTCCAGCGTGCGGTGGCCCTTGATGTGGGCGCGCACGGGGACGGCGGCGCGGGCGTGGAAGGCGGCGATGTTGGCGGCGATCCGGGCGGTGTCCACATGGACGCGGGCCTCGCGCGGACCGTCCGCACCCTGCGCCTTGTCCGCGTCGTTCACGTCGTTCGCCGCGTTCATCCGAGGCCGTCCCAGTCGTCGCGCGCGTAGGAGAAGCCCGGTTCGCCGCCCGTCGCCATCTCCCGCTGGCGGGCCGCCTCCTGCGGATGGGGCACGCCGAAGCCGTTGATGCCCAGCGGGATCTCGCTTCGCCAGTCGAGCCCGAAGGTCTCCTCGATCGGCTCGTCGCGCATCGCCGCCGTGAAGAAGACGCCGAGCCCGAGCGCGGCCCCGGTGAGATACGCGGTCTGGCTCACATGGCCCAGCTCGGCATAGACCGCGCGGTAGGTGCGCCCCGTCGGGTACTTCCACGCGGACCGCTCCAGCACCGCCGTGTAGAGGAAGAGGACACCGGCCCGGGGCACGAACGTCTGGTCACCGAACCAGTGCAGCAGGGTCTCGGTGTCGGGGGCCTCGCCGGGCAGTGGCTCCAGGGCGTGGATGTCGGCGGCGTAGTGGTAGAGGCCGGGGGCCAGTCCCTCGACGTCGCGCACCACGGGGTAGATCTCGATGGGGTGCCGGGACCCGCCGGACGGACTGGCCTTGAGCACCGCCTCGCCGAAGCCGGGTACGTCGAACCGGTGCTGGACACCGCCGGTCCAGTGCAGCGCCGTGCTCAGCTGCTCCAGTGTCACGGGTGCGCCGTCGTCGAACCGGCGGGTGGTGCGGCGTTCGCGCAGCGTCCGGTCCACCGCGTTGTCGAGCGCGAGGGGCTCGGGCAGTGCGAGTGAGGGGGTGTCGTAGCGCTTGAACGGCTCGGGCTCCGGCTCCTGTTCGGCTTTCTGTCGCAGTCGCGCGGTGTCGTCGGCGGCCGTGACGAAACGTTCGCCGTCGAGCGTGCGGGTGGCGAGGTGGAAGTAGGTGGCTGCGGTGCCCCAGGAGCGCCAGGGGCTCTTCTCGTCCTCCTGGTGGTGCTCGGGCGAGCCCTCCTCGATCAGCACGCCGGCGCCCAGGAGTTGCTTGACCAGGGTGGCGTCCTCCTCCCGGGGCTCGGCCCACCGCGCGTAGCGGGCCAGCAGCTCCCAGGCCGCGGGGCGCAGCCCGGCCTGCCGGTGACGGGCCGGGACGTCGCAGACGAGCTGCCCGTTCCGGCTGATGAAGACGGCCAGTCGCGAGACGCGTACCCGCATCGGACTCCCCCGGGAAAGAGGGTCCGCCACCCTGCGGGGTGGCGGACCCGGATCTTCGTCGGTCTCAGACTCGGACTCGGTCTCAGACGGAACAGACGGGCAGCTTGCAGTACTGCGCCGTCTCGTACTCGTCGTCGACGAGAACCTCGAAGGCGTCCTGCTCCTGGATGTTCTGCATATTCACTCCCCTGGATATGCGCGGCGAGCCGCGCGAATGGAATGTGCCGCATCAGAGAATCACAGCGAGCCAGCCGGATCAACCGCTCGGAAGAAATCAGTCCGGGATTTTCCATGGGCTCCAACGAGCGCCTTTTCGGAGCAAGCCGAAATACGTAACCACAGGTGGAGCGCCATGATCCACGGTGGTTACGGATTTCGGCATATCCGACTGTCAGGTGTTCTCGCGTTTCCTCACCGGCTCTCGGGATATTCTCCGAAGTGGCGTCACCGATCGAGTACGCGCCTTCGCGCCACGTACCGCTTCCACGAATTCACCGAGTGTGGGGCGATCGAATACGGAATCGATCTCCAGCTCCACGGACATTTCCTGACCGACTCTGTCGATCATGCGCAGGGCAAGCAGGGAATGGCCGCCGAGAAGGAAGAAATTGTCCTGGAGTGCGGGCTGCTCGCCCCCGAGCAGATCCGTCCAGATCGCTCGCACCGCGACGGTGACCGGGTCGGACGGTTCCGGCGCGGCGGATTCGGTTTCCCCTGGCCCGACAGTGCTCTCGACGGGCCGGTACTCCAGCGCCCCGTAGTTGATCTTGCCGTTGCCGAAGCGGGGTATGGCGGCGCTCCGCAGAAGAACGGTCGGGATCATATGACGGGGCAGACGGCCAGCCAACTCCCGCCGGAAGGCGTCATGTTCGGCGGGGGTGAGAGGACCGGGCTCGCCCGTGCCGGAGAGCACCAGATGACCGACGAGGGACATGCCCCGCGCCGTGTCGTGCACCTTGACCACGGCCTCACGCACGCCGTCCACCGCGCGCAGCGCGGCCTCCACCTCGCCGGGCTCGATACGCAGTCCGCGCATCTTGACCTGACGGTCCACCCGGCCCAGATACTCCAGATCACCGTCGGCCGTGTACCGGGCCAGGTCGCCCGTACGGTACAGCCGGGCGCCCGGCGGGCCGTACGGGTCGGGCACGAAGGCCTCGGCGGTGCCGGACGGATTGCCCAGATAGCCGCGGCCGACCCCGGTCCCGCCGACCCACAGGGCGCCGGCCATGCCCTGGGGCACCAACTGCATCCCGTCGTCGAGGATGTAGCCGGTCATGTTGGCCAGCGGCGCGCCGATCAGCACCGGGCGAGAGCGGTCCGACGCGGTGGTGACGCGGTAGATGCTGACGTCGTCGGCGCATTCGGTGGGACCGTAGGCGTTGTACAGCTCGACGCCCGGGCAGGCGGCGAGCCACCGGTCGGCGGTCTCCCAACTCAGCGCCTCACCACCGGAGATCATGGCGCGCAGCGCGTGCGGGTTGTCCCCGATGCCCGCCTCCAGCAGGGCGGCCACCACGGCGGGGACGACCTCCATAAGAGTCGTGCGGCTCTCGACGACGACCTCCCGAAGCCGGGCCGGGGACAGCGCCTGCCGGTCGTCCAGCACCCGGAGCCGGCCGCCCACCATCAGCGGCGCGAGGAACTGCCACAGCGAGATGTCGAACGTCGCGGGCGCGGTCTGGCCCACCACGTCCTGCGCCGTCACGGAGAAGTGCTCGATCATCTGCCACAGATGGTTCGTCAGCCCCGCCGCCGTGACCGTCGCCGCCTTCGGCACACCGGTGGAACCGGAGGTGTGGATGATGTACGCGGCGGAGACCGGCGACACGGACGGCGCCGGGGTGGACGGAGCCGACGGGACGGACGGGGCCGAGGAGCCCGCCTCGCCCGGCCCGGCGCACACGGTGTCGAGGTCGAGCACCGGCAGGGGTTCGCTGTCTCCCCCGGCCTCCGGCAGGCCCTCCATCAGGGCCTGGCCCCGGGCGTCGGCGACGACCGCGACGGCGCGCAGCGTCCGCAGCATGTCCGCGATCCGGCGCGGCGCCTCACGGGTGCCGATCGGTACGTAGCAGGCACCGGTCTTGTGGATGCCGAGCAGCACCGCGAGGAAGGAGGCCGAACGCTCCGCGCACAGCACGACGTTGGTCTCCGGGCCGGCACCCGCCGCGCGCAGCCGCCGCGCCACCCGGTTGGCCCTGGCGTCCAGCTCGGCGTAGGTCAGTCGTTCGGTGCCGTCGTCCACCGCCTCGGCGTCGGGGGTACGGGCGACCTGGCGCTCGACGGTCGCGACGTAGTGCTCCTCGCGTGGGATGACCGGTCCGGCCGACAGCGCCAGGAGGTCCTTGGCGCCCTCCTCGTCGACCAGCGGCAGCAGCGCCACGTCCACGTCGGGCGCGGCCACGGCGGCGGTCAGCAGCGCCTGGTAGGCGCTGAGAAGCCGCACGGCCTGCGCACGGGGCAGCAGCGCGGTGTCGTAGGACAGCCCGAAGAGGAGGGAGTCCGTGAACTCGGCCACGTTGAGCCCGATGTCGGACTGCGTCGTACGCTCCGGCACCGGATGGGCCCGCACCGTCGCTCCGTCCAGGGCGAGCACCGCGTCGGGATCGCCGAGGACGACGCCGACGGCGCCGCGGTCACCCGGCTGGGTGGTGGTGTAGTGGCTGAACATCGCCTGGAAGACCGGCGGGGCGCCCCCGGCGCGGTCCGGGTTGAGATGCCGGGTCAACAGGGCGAACGGCATGTCCTGGTGGTCGAGGGCGTCCAGCATCCCGTGATGTGTCTCGGTGGCGAACTCCGCGAGGGGCGTGCCGGTGGCGAAGGCGGAGCGGACCGGCAGCACGTTGACCAAGTAGCCGACCTGGTCCACCAGGTCCGTCCGGGTCCGGCTGTTCACCGGCACACCCACCACCAGATCCGACTGGCCGGTGATCCGGTGCAGCAGCACCTGGAACGACGCGAGCAGCAGGTTGTGCAGCGTGGTGCCGCGGTCCCGGCTCAACCGGCGCAGCGCGGCGAGGAGTTCGGGTGAGCCGTCGAAGGAGACGGTGGCGCCTTCCGGGCCGCGCCGGCGGGTGCTGCCGGGCAGCTCCAGCACGGGCAGCTCGCCGGCCAGCCGCTCCTTCCAGAAGGTGAGCAGTTCATCGCCGCGCGACTGGAGGGCGGACTCCTCCAGCGCGGCGGGCGAGGGCCGGCCCGGCTCGGTCTCCGGCCAGTCCGCGCGGTCGTCGTACGCCTCCTTGAGCTGGTCCAGGACGACGGTCAGGGAGGTGAGGTCGCAGACGACGTGGTGCAGAGAGAGCACCAGGACGGTGTCCTCGTCGCGGTGCAGCACCGTCGCCCGGACCAGTTCGTCGCGTTCCAGGTCGAAGGGGCGGGTGGCCAGTTCGTCGGCCCTGTCCTGGACCCACCGGTCGTCGCGTCCCCTGGCGTCGACGGACTCGACGCGCAACTCCCGGTCCCGCGCGACGGACGCCTCGGGGACGCCCCCGGCCGAGCGGAGCATGAGCCGCAGGGCGGGATTGCGGCGGACCACCGACCGCAGCGCGGCGGTCAGCCGGTCGGTGTCGAGGTCGCCGGTGAGCAGGAACGCGCGCGTGACGTTGTACGCGTACGAAGCGGGGTCGCTGCGCTGGAGGAACCACAGGGCCCGTTGGGCGTGGGTGAGTTCATAGGTGCCACTTCCGCTGTCCGGCCCGGCGTCCTTGTGCGGCTCCGTGTCCTCCTGGGGGCCGGCGGCGGGCGTCGTCCCGGCGCGGGCGGCCTCCGTGAGGGCGGCCTCGGCCAGGGCCGCGACCGACTCGGCGCGCAGCACCAGGGTCTGGCGCAGCCGTACGCCCAGCAGGTCTTCCAGCTCCTGGAGGACCCGGGTCGCCATGAGCGAGTCCATCCCCAGGGACGTGGGGGCCGTGCCGGGCTCCGCCGGGGTGCCGGTGAGCTGTTCGAGCCGCTCGCAGAGGGCCAGGGTGAGCAGCGCGGGCCGCTCGGCCTCGGGCGCCTCCAAGGCGGACCGCCCACCGGGCAGCCCGTCGCGTACGCCGCGGGAGTCGGCCCCCGTGACCGTCCGCGACCAGAGCATCGGCAGCTCCTTCGCGAGGAACCGCTGCCGGGCCAGATGCCGTTGAACCTTGCCGCTGGAGGTCTTGGCGATCGCTCCCTGCGGCAGCAGCGCGACGGTACGGGCCGTGACCCCGTACTCGCGGGAGAGCACCTGCCGGATCCGGCCGGCCAGTGCCGGGTGGTCCTCTTCGGGGGTGCCCGCGCGGACCTCCTGGACCACGACGACCGCCTCCTCGCCCGCGGCGTCGGCGGGCAGTGAGAAGACCGCGCCGCAGCCGGGCCGGAAGGCGGGGTCGGCCGCGGCGACGTCGACCTCCAGGTCCTCCGGGTGGAGATTGCGGCCCCGGTAGATCACCAGGTCCTTCATCCGGCCCGTCACCTGGAGGGAGCCCTCGTGCAGGAAGCCCAGGTCGCCGGTGCGGACGTAGCTCCGGCGGTCGCTCTCCGCCTCCCCGGCCGTCCCGGCCCCGTCGGCCGCCTCCGCCTCCGCCAACTCGGCCCGGAAGGTGGCCTCGGACGCCTCCGCGTCGCCCCAGTAGCCGGCCCCGGCGCTCTCGCCGGCCACCCAGATCTCACCGATCCGCCCGTCGGGCAGCGGTGCGCGGGTGGCCGGATCCACGATCCGTACGGCCGCGTGGTCCAGCAGCCCGTACGCGATCAGCTCACGGCCGCCGTCCACGTCCCCGCCGGCGTCCGCCACCACCGTGGCGTGGCCCTGCTCCAGGGCGGACACCTCGTACGTACGGCTCGCGCACTCCTCGACGGCGTCGGTACTCGCCACCAGCAGCGTGACCTCGGCCAGCCCGTAGCAAGGAGTGTGCGTCGTGGGCCGGAAGCCCACCTCCCCGAACGTCTCGGAGAATGCCCGCAGGGTGCGCGGCGCGACGGGCGCGGCGCCGTTGAAGGCCAACTTCCAGCAGCTGAGGTCGAGTCGGGCCCTCTCCTCGTCCGTCACCTTGCGCAGGCACAACTCGTAGGCGAAGTTCGGGCCGCCGCTGATTCCGGCGCGCTCCTCGGAGATCGTCTCCAGCCAGACGGCGGGGCGGCGCAGGAAGGTCAGCGGATCGAGGATGACGGAACGGGCCCCGGTGCACAGAGGTTGCAGCAGGGCGCCGATCAGCCCCATGTCGTGGTGCAGCGGCAGCCAGCTGACCACCGTGTCGTCGGGGGTGACGCGGAAGCTGCGGCGGATGGCCGTCTCGTTGTCCATGAGGGCGCCGTGCGTCACCATCACGCCGCGCGGCGCCTTGGTGGAGCCGGAGGTGTACTGGAGGAAGGCCAGGCTGTCCGGGCTCAGCGGGTGGTCCGGGGCGTCGTCGCCCGCGGCCTGGTCGATCAGGTCGATGTCGATCCAGGGGACGCCGTCCCGCAGACCGGCCAGCTCGGGAAGCTGCGCCAGGTGCTGGGTCAGCGGCGACAGCGAGAGCACCAGGGCCGGTTCGCAGTCCCTGGCGACGTTGAGGACCCGCCGCACGGAGGACTCGTCCACGGGCATCGGCAGCGGTACGACGACGACGCCCGCCGCGAGGCAGCCCAGGAAGGCGGGCACGAACTCCGCCGCCGTGGGCATGATCAGCAGCGCCCGGTCGCCGGGCCGCACCCGCTGCCGCAGCAGTCCGGCCACCGCGCGGGCGCGCCGGTCGACCTCGGCGAACGTCAGATCCGTCCGGGTCGTCGACAGCGCACCGGGCAGAAACGTCAGGGCGGGCTTCGTACCGCGCGCGGCGGCGTGCTCGCGCACCGCCGAGGGAAGATCAATGAACACGTGCAACCCCGCTCCATCGGTGGGTGGTTGGCGCCGGTCCGTGCCTCATCGCGCGAGCCGCGCCGCGAGCAGCGGTCCGATCTCGGCCAGCGGTTCGGGACGGACCATCGCGCCGTGAGCCGCGTCGATCGGACGCACCTCCAGCCGGCCCGTCACGAAGGGCTGCCAGGACTCGGGCTCCGGCGCACCGGGGAACCGGTCCGCCATGGCCGCGAAGAAAAGCACATCGCCGTCCAGCTTCTTTGGCTCGTACGTGTGTTGAAGCCCCGCGTTCGTCGCGAACGCGCGGGCCATGGCCGTCGCCCCGTCCTGCCCGAAGTCCTCGGTCATGCGCTCGGCGGTGCCGTAGCCGAGCGAGACGGCCGCCTCGGTGAGCAGCCGCGGATCGTCCGGGGACGGCGCCCGGTCGCCGGGGGCGAACGGGTAGCTGTCCAGGAGGGTGAGGGAGCCGACCTCCTGTCCCTCCTCCTGGAGCTGACAGGCCATCTGATGGGCGACCATGCCGCCGAAGGACCAGCCGAGCAGATGGTAGGGGCCCTCGGGGCAGACCTCGCGGATCTCCTTGCGGTACTCCTCGGCCACCTCGGCGACCGACCTCGGCCGGTAGTCCCGGTCCGCGAGGGCGCGTGACTGGAGTGCGTACACCGGTCGCTCCGGCTCCAGATGGCGCAGGAGTCCCACATATCCCCAGCTGATGCCCGCCGCCGGGTGCACGCAGAACAACGGAGGCAGGGCGCCGCCCTCCCGCAGCCGCAGCAGCACGGGGAAGCCGTCCGGCTCCCGGCTGCGGGAACTCGCGGCCAGCCCGGCGACGGTCGCCGCCTCGAACACGGCGCGCACGCTCAGCTCCAGGCCCAGCTCCCGCTGGGCGCGGGCGACGAGGCGGGCGGCGAGCAGCGAATGGCCGCCCAGGGTGAAGAAGTCGTCGTCGATGCCGACCTCCGGGATGCCGAGCACCTCGGAGACGAGCCCGCACAGGGCTCGCTCGGTGGCGTCGCGGGGCGGGCGCCCCGCGACGGTGAAGGAGGGGGCGGGCAGCGCCGCGCGGTCGAGCTTGCCGTTCGGCGTCAGGGGCAGCCTCGGCACGGTCATGAGCACCCCGGGCACCATGTGCTCCGGCAGGACGCCCCGGATCCCGGAGCGCAACTCCTCCAGGTCCGGTTCGGCTCCCTGGGCGGGGACGACATACCCCACCAGCTGTCCGTCGCCCTCGGCCGACCGGCGCACCACGACGGCCGCTTCGGCGACGGCCGGACTCCGGCGCAGGGCGGCCTCGACCTCGCCGGGCTCGATCCGGAAGCCGCGCAGCTTGAGCTGGCCGTCGGCGCGGCCCAGATAGTGCAGCGCGCCGTCCCGGCCCCAGCGGACGACATCCCCCGTGTCGTACATGCGGGTGCCCGCCGGGCCGTACGGGTCGGGCAGGAAGCGCTCGGCGGTGAGATCCGGCCGGTTCAGATAGCCGCTCGCCACCCCGGCGCCCGCCACATACAGCCTGCCGGGCACTCCGGCCGGCGCCGGGCGCAGCGCCGCGTCGAGCACGTACAGGCGAGTGTTCCAGGCCGGAGTGCCGATCGGGACGGGCCCGTCGGCGAGGTCGGAGCCGGGCGCGACGGTGTACAGCGTGCAGCCGACCGTCGTCTCGGTGGGCCCGTACTCGTTGAAGACGGTGATCCCGGGGTCGGTCGCGCGGCGGTGGCGCAGCGCCCCGCCTGTCAGCTGCTCGCCCCCGGCCACCAGGCTCGCGCCGGGGTTGAGGAAGGCGGGCAGTGTCTCCAGCACGGCGAGATGGCTGGGGGTCACCTTGAGGAAGTCGATCCCCTGTCCGGGATCGGCGGCAGCCTCTTCCAGTGAGGCGACCCTGACGCAGCCGCCGGCCATGAGGGGGCCGAACAGTGTGGTGACCGTGAGGTCGAAGGAGACCGGGGAGTGCAGCAGTGCCCGGCCGCTCAGTCCGGGGTAGTGGGCGCGGGCCCAGTGGAGGTAGTCCGTGACGGAGCGGTCGGCCACGACGACGCCCTTGGGGCGGCCGGTGGAGCCGGAGGTGTAGATGACATACGCGGGATCACCCGGGCTCGGCGCGACCGGCGGTGTCACCGGTGTGCCCTCCTCCGTCGCGGCGTCCTGCGGCAGCAGCCGTTCGACGCCGTCGGGCAGCGGCACCGCGCAGTCGGCGGTGGTAAGTACGCAGACGGGATCGGCGTCCCGCAGTACGTCGTGGATCCGGGCCGCGGGGTGGTCGGGCTCCAGCGGGACGAAGCCCGCGCCTGTCTTCAGCACGGCGCAGACGGCGGTGACCAACTCGGCGGAGCGCGGCATCAGTACGGCGACGAGCCGCCCCGGTCCGGCGCCCCGGCGGATCAGCGCACGCGCCAGCCGGTTGGCGGCGGTGTCCAGGGCGCGGTGGTCGAGTGTGGTGACACCGTCGCTGACGGCGGGCAGGTCGGGTGTACGGCGGGCCTGCGCGGCGATGAGGTCCGTCAGCCGCGCCGGCGGCCCGGTCGGCGTCTCGACGGGCCCGTGGCCCGCGGCCCGCAGATAGTCCTCCTCGCCCGGCTCCAGCAGGGAAACGGCGCCGATCGGCCGGGTCGGGTCGTCGGCGACGGCGCGCAGGAACCGTTCGAAGCGACGGCTCAGCGCCTGCGCGGTGGCCAGGTCGAAGAGGTCGGCGGCGCTGTCCAGCACCCCGCTGATCCCGGCGGGCCTGCCGTGGGCGTCCTGGTTCTCCGAGAGGGAGAGGGTCAAGTCGTACTTGGTGGTGGTGGAGCCGACCGGCTCCACCACGGCGTCGAGTCCGGGGAAAGCCAGATCGGGCTGTTCGTTGTTGTCCAGCGCCAGGCTCACCTGGAACAGCGGGTGCCTGGCCAGCGAGCGGGCCGGTTTCAGTTCCTCCACGAGCCGCTCGAACGGCAGGGCCTGGTGCGCGTACGCGTCCAGGTCGCCGCGGCGCACCCGGGCCAGCAGTTCGTCGAAGCCGGGGTCGCCCGAGGTGTCGGTGCGCAGCACCAAGGTGTTGACGAAGAAGCCCACCAGGTCGTCCAGCGACTCGTCGGTCCGCCCGGCGACCGGCGTGCCGATCGGGATGTCCTCCCCCGCCCCCAGCCGGGTCAGCAGCGCGGCGAACGCGGCCTGGAGGACCATGAAGAGGGTCACTCCGCGGGAGCGCGCCAACTCAGCCAGCTCCGCGTGCAGTTCGGCGTCCAGAGCCAGCTCGACCGGCTGTCCGCGGTGGGTGGCGGTGGCCGGACGCGACCGGTCGGCGGGCAGGGGGATCTCTTCCGGCAGCGCGGCCAGGGTGCGGGTCCAGAAGGCGAGTTCCGCCGAGGCGACACTGTCCGTGTCCTCGTCGGCGCCCAGGTAGGAGTGCTGCCACCGGGCGTAGTCCGCGTACTGCACGGGCAGCGGCGCCCAGTCCGGGGCGTGGCCGGCGGTGCGCGCGCCGTAGGCCGTGGAGAGGTCACGGGCGAGCGGGACCGTCGACCAGGCGTCGGCGGCGGCGTGGTGGACCACCACGAGCAGAACATGCTCGGTGGGCCCGACCTCGTACAGATGGGCGCGCAGCGGCAGGTCCGTACTGAGGTCGAATCCGGCCGCGACGGCATCCGCGAGGGCGCCGGGCAACTGCTCCTCGGGGGCTGTGTGCACGGCCAGCGCGCCGTCGAACTCGGCGCGCCGCTGACGCGGTTCGCCGTCCACCACGGACAGGACCGTGTGGAGCACATGGTGGCGCTCGACGACGTCGGCCAGCGCGGCGCGCAGGGCCTCCCGGTCGAGCGGTCCACGCAGCCGCAGGGCCAGGGGGAGGTTGTACGCGGAGCTGTCCGGGTCGAGCCGGTTGACGACCCACAGCCGGCGCTGTCCGTATGAGAGGGGGGCGTGGTCGCTGTCGTCCTCGGTACGGCGCAGCCGCTGCCGGGCGCCTCCGGCGGCGTCGATCCGGGTCAGCAGCCCGGCCGGGGTGGGCGCTTCGAACAGGGCGCCCACCGGCAGCTCCACGTCGAACGCGGCCCGTACCTTGCTGATCAGCCGGGTCGCGAGCAGGGAGTGGCCACCCAGGGCGAAGAAGTCGTCGTCCAGACCGACCCGCGAGAGGCCCAGCAGGTCCTCGTACACCTCGCACAGCAGCCGCTCCCGCTCGGTGCCGGGCGGCCGGGAACCGGCGTCGGCCCCGAAGTCGGGTGCGGGCAGCGCCTGGTGGTCGAGCTTGCCGTTCGCCGTCAGGGGCAGCGTGTCGACCGGTACGACGGCGGCGGGCACCATGTGGGACGGCAGCACCCCCATCAGATGGGACCGCAGGACCGCGGCCCCCGGCGGTTCGGCTCCGGGCTCCGGCACCACATAGGCGACGAGTTGTTCGCCGTTCTCCCCCGTGTGGGGGACGACGGCGGCCAGGGCGACCTCCGGGTGGGCGGTCAGCGCGGCCTCGATCTCGCCCGGCTCGACACGGAAGCCACGGATCTTCACCTGGCTGTCGGCCCGGCCCAGGAATTCGAGCTGCCCGTCCTCCCGCCGGCGGGCGCGGTCACCGGTGCGGTACATCCGGGCGCCGGGCGGGCCGAAGGGGTCGGGGAGGAAGCGGTCGGCGGTCAGCGCGGGGGCGTTGAGGTAGCCGCCCGCCACGCAGTGGCCGGCGAGGAACAGTTCACCGGGCACGCCGAGGGGGACCTGGCGCAGTCCCGCGTCCAGGACATGGGTGCTCACATTTCCGATCGGCCGGCCGATGGTGGGGGTCGGCGACTGGGCGAAGTCGGCCATCGTGGCGAGCACGGTGCCCTCGGTCGGCCCGTACAGGTTGTACGCGCTCAGCCCGGCCGTCTCGCGCAGCCGCCGCCACATGCCGGGGCTGATCTGCTCACCGCCGAAGGCGACGACGGACGGCGTGTGTCCGGGGTCGTCCAGGAGCCCGGCGGCGAGGAGTTGCTCCGCGAAGGACGGCGTGGCGACGATCGCGTCGAGCCGGTGGCGGATCATCAGCCGCGCGGTGGCCGTGGGGTCGCGCCGGGTCTCGTCGTCCGTGAGGTGCACGCTGTGCCCGCCGAACAGCCACAGCAGCCCCTCCCAGGAGCCGTCGAACGAGAGGGACAGCACATGGCAGGTGCGCAGCGGGCGCCCGAGCGCCTCCTCGACGGGGCGGTGGACGACGCGCCGCTGATTCTCGAACAGGTTGAGCAGGCCGCGGTGTTCGACGAGGACACCCTTGGGCGTGCCGGTCGAGCCGGAGGTGTAGAGCACGTACGCGGGATGGCCGGGGCGCAGCGGCGCCGTGCGGTCGGCGTCCGTCGGAGCGGTGGTCGGCCGGTCGGCGAGGTCGGCGCGGGTCTCCTCGGCGTCCAGCACGATCCGCCGGGCTGCGTCGTCCGGTGGGGCGAGGGACGCGGCGGCCGTGGTGGTCAGCACGAGCGCGGGGTCGGCGTCGGCCAGCAGGCGCGCGATCCGTTCGGCCGGATACGACGGGTCGAGCGGTACGTAGGCGGCGCCGGACTTCATGACCGCGAGCATGCTCACCAGGAACTTCTCGTGGCGGTGGGCCAGCAGCGCGACCCGCTGTCCGGGCCCGGCGCCGCGCGCGATCAGCAGATGGGCCAGCCGGTTGGCTCGGGCGTCCAGTTCACCGAAGGTCAGCTCGGTGTCCTTGTGCACCAGCGCCTGCGCGTCCGGTGTCGCCCGGACGGTCTCCTCAAGGACGTCGAGCAGCGTGCGCGTGCCGTGGTCGTGGCGGGGGCCGGCGCTGTGCAGCTCCAGTTGTGCGCGCTCGGCCGGGGGCAGCAGCTCCAGCTCGCTCAGCCTGCTGTCGGGACGGCGGACGGCGGAGGTCAGGAACTGCCGGTAGTGGTCGAGCAGTCGGGCGATGCGGGGGGCGTCGAACAGCTCGGCCGAGTACTCGGCGGTCAGCCGCATACCGCCGCCGGGATGTTCGGCGAAGCCGACGCCCAGGTCGAACCGGGAGGAGCCGAGATCGACCGGCAGCTCCTCCACGAGAACCTCACCCAGCCGCGATCCGCTGCGGTCCGCGTCGGCCTGGTAGAGCGCGTGCTGGAACAGCGGGTTGCGGGACGCGTCCCGTTCCCCGCCGAGCGCCTCGACGAGCTGGTCGAACGGGAGGTCCTGGTGCGAGTGGGCGTCGAGCACCGTCTCGTTCGTCCTGGCCAGCAGCTGACGGAACGTCGGATCGCCGGAGGTGTCGGAGCGCAGCACCACGGTGTTGGCGAAGTAGCCGATCAGGGACTCGATCTCGGGCCGGCTGCGGCCGGTGAAGATCGACCCGACAGGGATGTCGTCCTGGTCCGTCCAGCGGCTGAGCGTCGCCGCGAACCCGGCCAGCATCACCGGCAGGATCCGCACCTGGGCGCGGTCGGCCAACGCGGCCAGCTCACGGCGCAGTTCCTCGGGCCAGTGGGCTTCCGCGTGACCGCCCTGCCAGCCGCGCTCGACCGGCCGGGGCCGGTCGGTGGGGAAGTCCAGGGTCGGCAGCCCGGCCAGCCGCTCGCGCCAGTGGGCGAGGTCCGCCTCCGCCGCGCCGGCCGCGAAGCGCTCCCGCTGCCACACCGCGTAGTCGGCGCACTGCACGGGCAGCGTCGGCAGGTCGGGCCGCCGCCCTGCCCGTACGGCTTGATAACAGTCGGCCAGTTCACGCATGAGGACCGGCACGGACCAGGAGTCGAGCACGATGTGGTGCATGGACAGCACCAGGACGTGGTCGTCGTCCGTGAAGCGGGCCAGGGTGACCCGCAGCAGCGGTCCCGCGGCCAGGTCGAAGGGCCGGGTCGCGACCTCGGCGGCCAGCGACAGGGCGCGTGCGCCCCGGTCGGCCGGTGCGACCTCGCCCAGTTCCAGGGTCTCCGGCACGACGGGGCCGGCCGGGTCGACGACCTGCTCGGGGTCGCCGTCGTCGCCCACGTACCGCGTCCGCAGCACCTCGTGCCGGGCGACGACGGTGTCCAGGGCGGACAGCAGGGCCGCGCGGTCCAGCGGGCCGCGCAGCCGCATGGCGAGCGGGGTGTTGTACAGGGGCAGTCCGGGTGCGAGGCGGTCCATGACCCACATGCGCGACTGCGCGAAGGTCAGCGGCAGCGGGCGGTCCCGGCCGGCCGGGGGGATCGCGTCCTGGGCGGCGGACAGGGCCCGTCCGGCGCGCAGCTCCCGCAGGAGCCGGTCGCGCTGGGCAGGCTCCAGCGACGCCAGCCTGCGTCGCAGATCCTCGCGCATCCAGCCCCTCCCCGCATGTCGGTGGCATACCGGTATCAGAGTGCGAAAGGGCAGGTCGCCGGGGGCAGTCGGGGATAGCACCGACAACCGTGCGCGAGAACGCGCCAGGAGCATGGCAGGAGGACCGAGGAGGGCACCTTGCTGACCAAGCTCATCCCGAAGACCACCAGGCTCAGCTCGCTGCTGCTGGTCGTGGCGCTCGGTGTGCTGGGCGCGCTCGCGCTGCTGCCGCTGCGCAGTCCGGACCCGGTCGGCGCCGACGCGTCCGCCCGCGAGTTCTCCGCCGAGCGGGCCCGGCCGGTGATCGAGAAGATCGCCGCCGAGCCGCGGCCGATCGGCTCGGCGGCCGGTGACGCGGCCCGGGACCACCTCGTCGCGAAGTTCCGTGACCTCGGGCTCGAACCACAGGTGCGGCGGGCGACCGCGTCGGCCGCCGAGCCGGACCAGACGGCGGTGGTGGGGAGCGCGGAGAACATCCGGGCGACGATCCCCGGCACCGACGACGAGGACCGGGTCCTGGTCGTCGCCCACTACGACTCGGTGTTCACGGGTCCGGGCGCGACGGACGACGGAATGGGTGTCGCCACGGTGCTGGAGGTGGCGCGGGCGCTCATGAAGGGCCCGGCGCCGCGCAACACCGTGGAGTTCCTGCTCACCGACGGCGAGGAGATCGGCTCGCTGGGCGCCCGGGGCTACACGGAGTCCGAGGACGCCGCCGATCCGCGGCACACGGTCGTGCTCAATCTGGAGGCGCGCGGCACGGACGGGCGGGTGGTGATGTTCGAGTCGGGCGCGCACACGGCGGGATATGTCCCGGCGCTCTCCGACCGGCCGCCGTTCGCCACTTCCGTCTCCGACGAGATCTACGCCCTCCTGCCCAACGACACGGACTTCACGGTCTTCGAGGACTCCGGGTACACGGGCATGAACTTCGCCGTCGTCGGCGGCTCCGCCCAGTACGACATGGAGTTGGACGATCTGGCCCACCAACGGCCCGAGGTCCTTCAGGACATGGGCTCCACGGTCCTGGCGGCGACGCGTCGGCTCGCCGAGCGGGATCTGGACGTCTCCGGTGGCGGCGACGTCACCTGGTTCACCCTCTTCGGTCTGCTGGCGCGTTACCCGGTGTGGCTGGGTACGGCGCTGGCCGTCGTCGCCGCGGCCGGCAGCGCGGCGGCGGTGTGGTGGGCCCGTCGGCGGGGCGCGATACGTGGCGTGGCCCTGGCCGCCGCGACGCTTCCCCTGCCGCTCCTGGCCTCCGGGGTGGTGGGCTTCCTCGGCTGGCAGCTGCTGGTGCTGATCCGGCCGCACTACGCCGACTTCCTGTTCGGGGACCCCTACCGGCCGGGCCCGGCCGTCGCGGGGCTGCTGGTGCTCACCGCGGTCGTCTGTGTGTCCTGGCTGGTGTGGATGCGGCGCGGCAGGGACGCCACGGCGATCGCCGCCGCGGTGCTGTGCTGGTCGGCCGCGCTGACCTTGCTGACGGCCGTCTTCGTGCCGGGCGCGGGCTATCTGTTCCTGTGGCCCACGCTCTTCGGGGCTGCCGGGCTGTTCTGGGCGGTGCGGCTGCCGGAGGGGTCCGTCGGGCTTCCGTGGGCCCTCGCGGCGGGGGCGGTGCCGGCTGTGGTGCTGTTCACGCCGCTGCTGGCCGTGCTGTTCCCGACGGCCGGACTCGCCTTCTCCGGTGCGGTGCTGGTGTTCGTCGCCCTGATGCTGCTGCCGGCGCTGCCGGGGCTGCTGCCCCTGCCGGTGCGGCGTTCCGTGCCGGTGGCGCTGGTGACGAGCGCGCTGCTGGGCTGTCTGCTGGTGGGCGGCGGCGCGGCCGTGGACGGTGTGGACGAGCGGCACCCCGCGCAGGCGGACCTGATGTACGTGCACGACGCGGACACCGGCGACAACAGCTGGTACGCGGGGGCGGGCTCCGACAACGACTGGGTCGGGCGGCATGTGCGCGGTGAGCGGACCGAGGTGGCGGACAAGGTGCCGGCGCTCGCACAGCCGGGCGGGTACCGGAAGGGCCCGGCGGAGGCCGGGAGCACGCCCGTGCCGGTGGTGCGCGTCGAGGAAGGCGAGGAGGGCGCGGAGAGCGGCGGGGTGCGGGAGGTCCGTCTGCGGCTGAGTTCCGAGGGCCCCAGGGCCACCGGGATGTCGCTGTACGCCGCCCCCGGCGCCGCGAAGCTGCTCGATGTCACGGTCAACGGCGAGAAAATACCCGGCCGTTCGAACCGCCCCGGCGAGTCGCGCTGGGCGTGGGGCTGCCATCTGGTCGCGCCTTCGGACGGCCCGTTCGAGGTGGTGCTGCGGATCCGGGGTACGCAGAAGCTGCCGCTGCGCGTGTTCGCGTACGCCGCCGACGCCCCCGCCGACGCGTTCGCCGCGTCCCGCCCGAAGGACCTGGCGTGGACGCCGTCGGGATTCGGGCACGCCGTCGGTATGCGCGGCGTCGAGGTCTGACCGGACGACGAACCACCTGACCGGCGAACCACCTGACCGGCGAACCATCTGACCGGTGAACGACCGAACCACCGAACGACGAACTACGTACGAAGGAGACGCGACGTGAGCGAAGTCGACAGCGACGGCAGCGAAGGCGGTGCCGGTCCGCGGGTGATCGCCCTGTGGAGCGCGCCCCGGTCCCGGTCGACCGCGTTCTTCCGGTCGGCGGTGGAGCGCGGGGATCTGATGGGACTGCACGAGCCGTTCTGCAACCTCAGGGACTTCGGCGAGACGACGGTGGACGGTCAGACCGTGCGCTCGACGAAGGCGCTGATCGCCGCCATCCGTGAACTCCCCAGCGCGCAGCGGGTGTTCCTGAAGGAGACGACGGACTACCGCTACCCCGAGGTCGAGGCGGACAAGGAGTTCCTGCGCGAGGTCCGGCACACCTTCCTGATCCGCCGCCCGGCGGAGGTCGCCGCCTCCTTCTACGCGCTGAAGCCGGACATGTCCCGGGAGCACATCGGCCTGGAGTACATGCACGAGTTGTACGACACGGCCCTGGCGACCGGTCAGCGACCGGTCGTGCTGGACTCCGACGACCTCGTCAACCACCCGGCCGAGATCATGGCCGCCTACTGGGCCGAGATGGGTCTGGAGCACCGTACGGAGGCGCTGAGCTGGCAGCCGGGCAAGCGCGAGGAGTGGGCCCGCTCGGACCGCTGGCACACCGACGTCAGCCGCAGCAGCGGCTTCACCAAGGCCGCCGCCAGCTACGAGGTCACCGTCGAGAACAACGCCACGCTCGCGGAGTTCGCGGCCCACCACGAGCCGTACTACCAGAGCCTGTACGCCAAGCGGCTCACCGTCACGCCTGGCTGACGAGGTCCCGCAACGCGCGCCGGTCCACCTTGCCGTTGGCGGTGAGAGGCAGTTCCTCCACCGCCACGGTACGGGCCGGGATCATGTACGAGGGCAGATGCGGGCGGGCGTGCGCGCGCACCTCCTCCGTGGTGGGCGCGTCACCGTCCACGACCAGGAAAGCGACCAGGGTGGGGTCCTCCCCACTCCCGACGAGGTCGACGACGGCTCCCCGGACCGCCGGGTGGCGGCGGAGCACGGCCTCGATCTCCCCAGGCTCGACCCGGTGGCCGTTGACCTTCAGCTGGGTGTCGACCCGGT
This sequence comes from Streptomyces sp. NPDC006643, assembly GCF_042870175.1. Classification (NCBI taxonomy): domain Bacteria; kingdom Bacillati; phylum Actinomycetota; class Actinomycetes; order Kitasatosporales; family Streptomycetaceae; genus Streptomyces; species Streptomyces sp. NPDC006643. The sequence continues at coordinate 104,580 of NZ_JBIAHA010000011.1, forward strand.
CCAGGAACTCCAGATGTCCGTCCGGGCGCCGCCGTACGAGGTCGCCGGTGTGGTAGAGCCGGGCGCCGGGCGGCCCGTAGGGGTCGGGGACGAACCTCTCGGCGGTCAGCGCGGGCCGTCCGTGGTAGCCGCGTGCCACGCCCACCCCGCCCATCAGCAGCTCGCCGGGCTCGCCCACCCGGACCGGGTTCCCCCGCTCGTCCACCACATGGGCCGTCAGGTTCTCGATGGGCCGGCCGATCGGCGGCAGCGCGTCCCCCATCCCGGGCGGGCACAAGTAGTCGGTGGACGTCACGGTGACCTCGGTGGGGCCGTAGGTGTTACGGACCTGCCGGTGCGGCGCCTGGAAGCGGTCGGCCAGCTCCCCCGCGAGGGCCTCTCCCCCGATGTGCGCTGCCCGCAGGTCCGGCAGACCCGCCGGATCCAGCAGCCGGGCCACGGCCGGCGGGATGTCCATGAGGGTGACCTTCTCGTCCCGGATCAGCGCGGTGAGCGCCCGGGGGTCGAGCAGCGTCAGCCGCGATCCCTGGACGAGCGTCACGCCGTTGCACCAGGCGGCGAAGAAGTCGAAGACGCTCACGTCGAAGCTCGGGTTGGCGAACTGAAGGATGCGGTCCGGGGGCTCCAGCCGGTACTCCCGCCGGCAGTACTCGGCGAGGTTGACCACCGAACGGTGCTGCACCAGGGTGCCCTTGGGCAGCCCCGTCGTGCCGGAGGTGTACAGCAGATAGGCGAGGTTGTCCGGGTGGGCGGGAAAGCCCGGGTCGTCGTCCGGCTGCGCCGCCAGCGCGGCGGCCACGGAGGCGTCGTCCAGCCGGACGGGCAGCACGTCGTCCGGAAGCTTGTCGTACGCGTCCCCCGCCGTGACCACCACCTCGCAGGCGGCGTCGCTCACCAGATACTCCAGCCGGCCGCGCGGATGCTGGACGTCCAGCGGCAGATAGCCCGCGCCCGCCTTGAGGATGCCGAGCAGGGCCACGGGCAGGTCGAGTCCGCGGTCCAGCAGGACGCCGACCACGCTCTCCCGTCCGACGCCCAGCCGGTTCAGGTGCCGGGCCAACTGGTTGGCCCGCGCGTTCAGTTCCGCGTAGCTCAGCTGCCGTCCCTCGAAGCGGGAGGCGGCGAGCGTGGGGCGTTCCTTGACCCACCGCTCGAAGACCTGGTGCACACACAGGTCGGCCACCTCGCCGTACTCCCGGACCGTGTCGTTCCAGCCGCCCTCGTGGTCGTACACAGCTCACCCCTCGCACACACCCGGTTGACGCGGTGATGGTGACAGGGCGCGGCACGCGGCAGCCATCGGGAATCCTCCTGACTGTGTCCGCGCCCCCGCCTCGCACATGCTCGGAATCAACATTGTCCGGCAACCCAAGAGATTGCGGGACCGGGGCGGGGAGGATGAAGTGGGCGGTACCCAGGCTCGGATGGCCGAGGCAGCGTTGAGCGATCTGAACGGCATGCCCTATCTGCGGCTGAGCACGGCGGAACACATCGAGCTACGCGCCTTGGCGGAGACATTCGTCAAGGAGCACGCGGTGGAGCGGCCGGAGACCTTCGAGGAGTTGCTGGGCGAGCTGGCGGTGTACGCGCACCGGCTGCCGGAGCGGCTCCGTGCGGTGCTGACCGAGTTCCGGCTCACCGGGCGACCGCACGGCGGGCTCGTTCTGACGAATCTGCCGGTGGACGAGACGGCGGTGGGACCCACGCCGGGCGACTACACGGCGGTGCCGGGCGGCGCGGAGGTGACGACCGCGACGGCCGTACTGCTGCTGATCGGCTCGCTCCTCGGCGATCCGTTCTCCTATCTCTCCCAGCAGCGCGGCAAGTTGGTGCTGGACGTCTTCCCCATAGCGGGGCACGAGGAGCAGCAGCTCGGCTCCAGCTCCGCGTCACTACTGGAGTGGCACAACGAGGACGCCTTCCACCCGCACCGGGCCGACTGGGTCATGCTGCTGTGTCTGCGCAACCCTGACGCGGTGCCGACGATGTTCGCGCCGGTGGTGGATCTGAAGGTGCCCGACGAGCAGCGTGAGGTGCTCTTCGAGGAGCGCTTCGTGATCCTGCCCGACGAGTCGCACACGGCGGCGTTCAACTCGGAGACCACCGGTTTCGACGCGAACAGCCGGCAGGCGGACGCGTTCGCGCGGATCCAGCGGATGAACCAGACCCCGGAGCGGATTTCGATCCTCAGCGGGGACCCGGAGTCGCCTTACGTGCGTATCGACCCGGCCTTCATGCAACATGGCCTGGACGACCCCGCCGCGGAGCAGGCCCTGGAGGCGACCATCGAGGCGTTCACGGCGTGCATGAAGGATGTCGCGCTGACCACCGGTGAGCTGCTGATCATCGACAACAAGCGCGCGGTGCACGGTCGTCGTCCCTTCCAGGCCCGTTACGACGGGACCGACCGCTGGCTGCGACGGATCAACGTGAGCGCGGACCTGCGGAGTTCGTCCGGACGCCGTTTCGGCGCCCATGGACGTGCCTTGGTCTGAGCCGGTCACGGCCGTGCTGCCCCCCACCGACAAGGAGTTCGTACGTGCCCACCTTCATCCGGCACCTCACGATTGACTGCGCCCCTCCGTATCTGCCACTTGAGGTGGCGACGTTCTGGAGTCAGGTTCTCGGCCTCCCGATCGACGAGGAGGACGAGCCGGACGACGACGAGAGCTGCGTTCTCACCCCGGAGGGTCATCCCGACCTGCTGTTCGTCCGGGTGCCGGAGGGCAAGACGGTCAAGAACCGGATCCACTTCGACCTCGCTCCCGAGCTTCCTCGGGACGAGGAGGTGGAGCGGCTGACGGCACTCGGCGCCAAGATCGAGGACGACCGCCGTAAGCCGAACGGGCGAGGGTGGGTGGTCATGACCGACCCGGCGGGCAACGAGTTCTGCATCGAGGGCAATCCGGCGGAGTACGCGGCGGCCAAGGCGGCGTACGAGGCGGAGCAGGCGTCGAAACAGAAGGCCGCCGATCCGTCGTGACCATCGCCGCCAAGCCCGCGGGCAAGGAACGCAGCCTCGTACGCGACCGCGACTTCCAGCTGTTCTGGGGTGGCGATCTCGTCTCCCAGCTCGGTGCGGAGATGATGCTGTTCGCCCTCCCGCTGGTGATGGTGAGCACCCTGAACGCCTCCGGCACCCAGATCGGGTTGCTGGAGGCGTTCTACACGATTCCTTTCTTCGCCCTGCCGGTCTTCGTCGGGGTGTGGCAGGAGCGCAGGGCGCGGCGGCCTGTGATGATCGTCGCCGACCTGCTCCGGGGCGCGCTGGTTCTCACGATCCCGGTGGCCGCGGTCCTCGACCGGCTGTCGCTGGTGCAGATATATGTGGTCGCGACCCTGGTCGGGGCCCTGACGGTGGTCTACGACATCGCCGCCAGGTCCTATCTGCCGCGGTTCGTCCCCGACGCGTCCCTCGGCTCGGCCAACAGCAAGCTCACCACCGATCAGGCGGTGAGCGCGACGCTGGGTCCGGGGCTGGGCGGCTGGCTGGCCGGGATGTTCAGCGCGGCCGGCGTGATCTTCCTCAACGCGGTGGGGTACTTCGTCTCCGCGCTGGCCCTGCTGTCGATGCGGCACCGGGAGGAGGCTCACGAGCCGGACCCGGCCGAGTCGCGCAATCTCCGCCGGGAGCTGGCCGAGGGCTTCGCGGCCGTCTTCCGTAACCCTCCGGTGCGGGCCATCGCCCTGCACGCGGCCATCTACAACATGGGTGGCTCGCTGGTGAACGTCGGCTTTGTCGTCTACTTCGTCCGTGATCTGGGCATGAGCCAGTTCGCGTTCGGAATGGTGGGCGTGGTCGGCGGCGTCGGCGCCATCTGCGGTGCGCTCGGCATCCCGTTCCTCTTCGACCGGATCGGCTACGGGAAGGCGCTGCTGGTGGCGCTGTTCTTCGGCACCTGGGCCTACTTTCTCCTGCCGGCGTTCGCCGGGCCCGACTCGGCGGTGTATCTGGCGTCGGCCGCCGGCTTCTTCTTCGGCTTCGGCGGGTCCACGGCGGGCAGTGTGATCGCGGTGACGGTGCGCCAGAAGGTGACGCCCCCCGAGCTGCACGCCCGGATGAACGCCACCTACCGGCTGATCAGTTTCGGTTCCATTCCGTTCGGCGCGGTGATCGGCGGCGTCCTGGTGGACGGGATCGGCGCCCGCGAGACGCTGTGGCTGGCACCGTTCGTGCTGTTCGCGTCCGTGGTGCCGGTGGCCACCCGCACGATGTGGAAGCTCAAGCTCAGCTGATCCGACCGGGGAGCGGCCCTGACGACGGTCGCCGCCAGGGGAACGGTCAGAGCAGGTCGGCCAGTTCGCGGATGGTGTGCTCGCCCAGCACCCGCTCCATGGGAAGTTCCACCCCCTGCTCACGGGCCCGCATGACGACGCGCACGGCACGCAGCGAGTTCCCCCCGGCGGCGTAGAACTCCTCGTGCACCCCGACGGTGTCCCGCTCCAGCACCTCGGTCCACAGCCGGGCCAGCATGATCTCCGTCGCCGACCGGGGCGCCTGCGCCGGACCGGCCTGCCGCGCCTGCTGCGTGGCCGGCTCCGTCTCGTCCCGTCGCACGTCCCGTGTCTCGTCCGCCGGCGCGGCTGCGCGCTCCTCGGCCAGCGGGCAGGGCAGCGCGGAGATCCTGGTGCCGGGGGCCATGGCGGCACCCCGCAGGACGGCGGTGACCGAGCGGGCCAGCAGATCGGCGGTCTCCTGGGTGAAGAGGTCGGCCTGGAGCACGACGGCGCCGGTCAGTTCGTCCCCGTCGCCGTCCAGGTCGACGGTGATCTCGAAGTGGGCGCGCTCCTGGAGGAGCGTGGTCGGCTCGATGGCCACTCCCGCGGCCTCCGCGCCGTCCGGGAGCCAGGTGTTGTTGACGGCGAGCATCGTCTGGGTGAGTGGGGTACGCCCGCTGCGCCGGGGCAGCTTGAGCGTCTCCACCAGCAGCTCGAACGGCACGTCGGCGTTCCCGTACGCGTCCACGCACCGGCCGCGCACCTGTCCCAGCAGCGCGGTGAACTCGGGATCCGCCGAGAGATCCACCCGTACGGGGACGGTGTTGACGAAGAACCCGACCAGGGATTCCAGTTCCTCCTGGCTCCGCCCCACGAAGGGCAGGCCGACCACGACGTCGGGGCTCCTGGTCCAGCGGGCGAGCACCACCGCGTACGCCGCGAGGGCCACCATGAACGGGGTGACATCGCCGGTGTCGCCGGCGACCGCGCGCAGTTGGCGCACCATCGCGGCGGGCAGCCGCAGCGGCGCCTGTACCGTGCCGCGGCCCGGCGCCCCGGCGGGGACGTGATCGGTCGGCAGGGCCGGCTGTGCGACGTCGGCGAGTCGCGCGCGCCAGTGGTCGAGCTGGCCGTCCAGCTCGCCCGTGTCCAGGCGTTCCTTCTGCCAGGCGGCGAAATCGGCGTACTGGACGGCGAGTTCGGGCAGGACGGCGGACAGGTCCTCGCCGCGCACGGCCGCCTCGTACAGCTGGGTCAGTTCCGCCAGGAGCACGCCCAGCGACCATCCGTCGGCGACGGCGTGGTGCACGACGACGGTGAAGAGATGGTCGTCGGGCCCGGTGCGCGTCAGGCGGCACCGTACGAGGGGGCCCCGGCCCAGGTCGAAGGGGACGGCGGCCAGTTCGCGCGCCTCTGTCAGCGCCATGTCATGGCTGTCCGCCTCGTGCAGGGGCAGCGCCAGCGGCTCCGCCTCCCGCACCACCTGCACGACCTCGGCGCCCTCCAGTTCCAGGACGCTGCGCAGCACCTCGTGCCGGGCCACCACCTCGCTCATGGCGGCGGCCAGCGCCGCCGTGTCGAGGGGGCCGCGCAGCCGGAGCCCGACGGCCTCGTTGTAGAGGGGGGTGTCGGGGTCGATCTGCTCCAGCAGCCAGAGCCGCTGCTGGCCGTACGAGGCGGGCAGGACGTACAGGTCTTCGGTCATGGTGTCCTCGCTCAGCGGTAGTCGCGCAGCAACTCGGTCAGTAGCGACGTGCCGAACTCCAGGGCCTCGACGGGGATCCGCTCGTCGGCCGTGTGCAGGAGGGTGCGGTGCTCGGCCCCGGCGGGCAGGTTCATCGGCAGCCAGCCGTAGCAGCGGATGCCCAGCCCGGCGAAGAATCCGGCGTCCGTAGCGGCCGGTGTCACCATCGGCAGCGGTACGGCGCCGGGGTCGGCCTTGCTGGTCAGCTCCGTCAGCAGGTCGTAGAAGCCGCCGAACATCGGCTCGGTGATGCGGTCCTGACGTACCGCCAGTCCTTCGACCAGCAGGTCCAGTTCGGCATCGGGGCCGATCAGGGCGCGGATCTCGGCCTCGAACTCCTCCCTGGTGTGCTCACCGGGCAGGATGCGTCCGTCCAGCTCCGCGCTCGCCTCGCCCGGAAGTACGTTGATCTTGTCCCCGGCCCGGATGACGGTGGGGTTCACGGTGTGCCGCAGGACCGAGTCGAGCTGGAGCGCCGCCGCCTGCGGGAGCCCGGCGGGGGGCGCGTCGGTGGGGTCGTCGCGCAGGGCACGTACGGCGGTGGCCAGTTCTTCGGGGAGCGCCTGGGCCACATCGGTCAGCATCCGCCGGGCGGCGGGGCCGAGATGGCGCGGGAGGCGGGCGCCGGAGAGCCGGGTCAGCAGCGCGCCGAGCTGTCCGGCGGCCATGCCGGGCGGCGAGAGGCGGGAGGCGTGCCCGCCGGGGCCGCGCACGGTGGCCCGGTACCAGCAGGCGCGCTTCTCGGCGACGACGACGGGGTGGATACGCAGGCCGGCCAGGTCGAGCCCGGCGCCGCCCTCCTCGCCGATGCCGTAGCGGATGCCGCTGAACAGCTCGGGGTGCTCGGCGGTCAGCCAGCGGGCACCGTTGATGCTGCCGTGTTCCTCGTCGGCGACGACGGCCAGCACGACGTCACCGGCGGGCCGTTGACCGGACTCGTGGAGCCGGGTGAGGGCGGTCAGCATCATCGCCAGGCCGCCCTTCATGTCGACGGCGCCGCGGCCCCACACCTCGCCGTCGATCAGTTCGGCGGCGAAGGGCGGGTGCTGCCACCGCTGACCGGTGACGGGGACGACATCGCTGTGGCCGTGCAGCAGCAGCGGTGGCGCGACGCCCCGTCCGGGGAAGCGGACGATGAGGTTGGCCCGGTCCGGGGTGCGGCCGAGGACCTTGAGCTTCAGCTCCTCGCGGTGGGCGAGCCGGGCCGTCAGGTAGTCGACGCAGGCGCGTTCGTTGCCGGGCGGGTTGGTGGTGTCGATCCGGATGAGGTCCCGCAGCAGGGGCAGCGGGTCCGTCGTCAGTCGGTCGGCCATCGTGTCATTCCCCCAAGACGTGGTGGCGGGCCGCCAGCAGGCCGGCGACCTCGCGCCGCAGCGCTGTCGGGCTGCCGAGCGTCAGCGTGTCCACGGCGGCGCGGCGGTGGAACACGGAGATGTCCTGTTCCTCCGTCAGTCCGGCCGCGCCGTGCAGATGGACGGCCTCGGCCGTCACGTCCCGCGCCAGGTCGGCGGCGAGGAACAGGGCCTGGGCGGCGGTGGATCCGATGTCCTGTCCGCTGTCGCCGTCCCGGGCGACGGCCCGTACGAAGCTCTGCGCGACGGTGGCCTCGGCCGCGACCGCCGCCAGCCGGTGGGCGAGTGCCTGGTGCTGGGCGAGCGGTTTGCCGAAGGCGCTGCGGCTCTTGACGCGTTCGACGGTCAACTCCAGTGCTCCGCGCACCAGTCCGGTGAGATAGCCCGCTTGGACGATCCGGGCGCGGGCCAGCGCGTGCCCGTACGACGGTCCGTGGGGCAGCAGGCCGTCCGGGACCGGTTCCGCGTGCTCCAGCGTCACCCGGTGGAGGTCACCGCGGCCGATGTCGTCGTGCCGCCGCAGGGTCAGGCCGGGGGCCCCGGCCGGAATCAGCGCGTGCTCGTGGTCACCCGCGACCAGCAGCAGGTCGACGTCGGCGGCGAAGGCGACGAACCGGCGGGTGCCGCTGACCCGGCCACCATGTGTCGTCAGGGGCGCCGGGCGGGAGGGTTCGTCGGTGCCGTGTTCACGGACGGCGAGCGCGACGGTGCGCGTCCCCGTCGCGATCTGTTCGAGCAGGGCGTCGAGGCGTCCGTCGGCGGCGAGCAGCGACGCGGCGAGGACGGTGTCCTGGAAGGGGCTCTGGAACAGCGCCGGGCCCATCACCTCGGCGGTCGCCACCAGCCGGGACAGGGCGTCGGCGGGCCCGCCGAGCCGTACGGGCAGCAGCGGGCGCAGTTCGCCCAGGTCCGCGAGGGTGGCCCAGACCAGCTCCCGGGCGGCGGTGTCCGCCTCGCTCGGGCGTTCCTGTCCGGCGCCCTTGGGGCGGTCACCGAGGCGGCGCAGGACGGGGATCAGCTCGTCGTCGAAGAGTTCGGTGAGGCTCACAGCAGACCCAGTCCGTTGGTCGCGATCAGATAGAGCATGATCTCGGAGGTTCCGGAGGCGAGCCGATGGGCCGGACCGAGGCGCACGTTGGCCTCCAGCACCCCGTCAGCCGTCGCCTCGCCGTCCCAGGCGGTGAGCACCGAGCCCATGCCGTCGATCTCCTGGCCCGCCTGGAGGACGGGGCGGAACATCTCCCCCGCGTACCACTTGGACATGGCCGATGCCACCGGGTCGGGGGCGCCGGCGGCCAGATTCTCGACCATCTGCCAGGCCATGGCGTGACTGGCGCGCAGCCGCGCGTCCAGCTCGGCCAGGCGGACGCCGTGGACCGGGTCGGCGAGCCGCCCGGTCTCGGCCGCCCGTCTGATCACCAGGTCGAGGAGCCGGCGCGCCTTGCCGTGGAAGTCGATTCCGGTGCGCTCCAGTTGGAGCAGGTCGCCCAGGCTGCGCCAGCCGTCGTCGACCTCTCCGACGACATCCGCCGCGGTGAGCCGTACGCCGTCGATCACGACGAGGTTGAAGCGGTCGTTCTGGACGCTGGGAACGGGCTCGACATGGACGCCCGGTGAGCGCAGCGGCAGCAGGAAGAGGGTGATGCCGTACATGCCGATCGCGCTGTCGCTGGTACGGGCTGCGCAGAGCGCGACATCCGCGAACTGCGACTTCATGTTGAAGACCTTGGTCCCGTACAGCCGCCAGCCGTCGCCGTCCGCCTCCGCCCTGGTCCGCAGCGCGGAGAGGTCCGAGCCGGCGTCCGGTTCGGTGAAGAGCACGCTCGCCGCCCGCTCACCGCGGGCGAGCGCGGGCAGATGCTGCTCCTTCTGCCGCTCCGTACCGGCGAGGAGGAGGAACTTGCCGACGATGTCGATGCTGAGGACATGTACGTCGTCGGGGACCCCGGCCAGCGTCATCTCCTCGGTGACGACGGCGGCTTCGCGGGGGCTCAGGCCCAGGCCCCCGTACTCCCGGGGCCAGTCGGCGGCCAGCCAGCCGCGTGCCCCGAGGGCGCGGTAGACCTCCAGGTCCGCGGGCTCCTCGCCGGGCGCGTGGGCAGCCACCTCGGCGAGGGTGCGGCGGACCGTGTCGCCGGCGAAGAAGGCACGCACCTCTTCGCGGAAGGTCTCGATGCCGGTGACGGGCGTTGCCTGGGTCACGGTGTCCCCTCCAACTGGTCGAGCAGGGAGTCCAGTTCGTCGTCGGAGACGCCCGCCAGCTCGTCGGCCTCGATCAGCTCGGCCAGTTGGGCGATGGTGGAGCGCACGAAGAGCTGACGCAGTTCCAGCTCGATGCCGAAGGCCGCGCGGATGCGTGAGGCGAGTTGGGTGACCTTGAGCGAGTTGCCGCCGACCGCGAAGAAGCTCGCGTGGATGTCGATCTCCATCTCCGGGTCGAGCAGTTCGCGCCAGATGTCGGCGAGCGTGCGCTCGGTCTCCGTCGAGGGCGGCGCCGCCCGGTACGTCAGCGGGGCGCCCGGCTCCGGCAGCCTGGCCCGGTCCAGCTTCCCGCTGGCGGCTCGCGGCAGCTCCGGCAGCGCGACGAACTCGGCCGGCACCAGATGGGCCGGCAGCCGGTCCACGAGGTGGCCGCGCAGTGCCGCGCCGTCCGCCGCCGGGTCGGTCGTGGCGTAGTAGCAGACCAGCCGTGCGGCGGTGCCGTCGCCGCGGGCGACGACGACCGACTCGGTGACGGCCGGGTGGGACTCGACGGCGTGCTCGATCTCGCCGGGCTCGATCCGCAGGCCGCGGATCTTGATCTGGTTGTCGGCGCGGCCGAGGAAGGTGAGGTTCCCGTCCGGGGCGCGTACGACGAGATCACCCGTGCGGTAGAGCCGCGCGCCCGGCGGGCCGAACGGGTCGGGCAGGAAACGCTCGGCGGTCGCGCCGGGCCGGTGGGCGTACCCCCGGGCCACACCCACACCGCCGACGAACAGCTCGCCGGGCACCCCGTCGGGCACCGGGTTGCCGTACCGGTCCAGGACGTGCGCCGTGTAGTTGGCCATCGGCGTGCCGATCGGCGGCATGGTGTCGTACGGGCCGTCGGGGCACCGGTAGTCGATGCAGGCGATGGTGGCCTCGGTGGGGCCGTACCCGTTGTGGAACTCGCGGCCCTCGGTGTTCCAGCGGTTCACCAGCTCGCCGGGGAACGCCTCCAGGCCGACGAACAACGCCCGCAGATCGGGGAAGAGCCGCTCGTCGAGCTGGCCCAGCACCGCCGGTGGCAGGTCGGTGACGGTGACCTTCTCCTGGGTCATGAGCCGGGTCAGCCGCTCGGTGTCCCACAGCACGTCGGTCGGGGCGTGCACCAGCTGCGCTCCGGAGCACAGCGAGCTGAAGAAGTCGAACAGGGAGACGTCGTAGGCGGGGTTGGCGAACTGGAGGACGCGGTCGCCCTCCCCCAGCCGGAACATGTCGATGGAGGCGCGGGTGAAGTTGACGACGGAGCGGTGCTCGACCTGGACGCCCTTGGGCTTGCCGGTGGAGCCCGAGGTGAAGATCAGATAGGCGAGGTTCTCCGGGCGGACCCCGAAGTGGGGGCGCTCGACTGGCCGTTCCTTGAGGGTCGGGTCGTCGACACGCAGCGCGGTGACACCCGCGGGAAGCTCCCGCGCGAGGTCGTCCGTGGTCACCACCACTGTGCAGCGCGCCTCGGTGAGCACGGTGGCCCAGCGCTCCGCCGGATGGTCGGGGTCGAGCGGCAGATACGCGCCGCCCGCCTTGAGGATCCCGAAGAAAGCGGTGGGCAGTTGGGGGCCCCGCCGCAGCAGCACACCCACGACCGTCTCCGGGCCGACCTGCGCCTCGTGCAGTGCGTGGGCGAGTTGGTTGGCGCGCTCCTCCAACTGCCGGTAGCTGAGGTGCTCCCCCGCGTAGGAGGTGGCGGGCGCTTCGGGCGCGCGGTCCACCACGGCCTCGAACATCTCGTGCAGACAGCCCTCCGGCGCGGGGCCGGGATTGCCGCTGGACTCGACCAGCCGCCGCTGCTCGGCGGCGGTGAGCAGGGGCAGTTCACTCACCCGCAGACCGGGGTCGGCCACGACGGCGGCCAGCACCGCCGCGTAGTGCCCGAGGAGCCGTTCGACTCGGTCGGCGTCGAACAGATCGGTGGAGTACTCCGCCCAGAGCCGGAGCCCTTCGGGGATCTCCGTGAGCTGTACGGCGAGGTCGAACCGGGCGGTGTCGCCCTGGAGCGGATACGCGCTGACGTCGACGCCGGCGATCCGCGCGGACTCCACGCCGGAGTGCTGGAGGGTGAAGGAGGTCTGGAAGAGCGGATTACGGCTGGGGTCGCGCTCGGGGGCCAGCTCCTCCACCAACCGCCCGAAGGGCAGGCTCTGGTGGAGATGGGCGCCCATGACCCGCTCGCCGGTCCGCTTGAGCAGTTCGAGGAAGGTGGGGTCGCCGGAGGTGTCGCAGCGCAGCACGACGGTGTTGGCGAAGAAGCCGATCAGCGGCTCGACCTCGCGGCGCTCGCGGCCGGAGAAGACCGATCCGACGACGATGTCCTCCTGGCCGGTCCAGCGGTCGAGCAGCGCGCCGAACGCGGCCAGTGTCACGGTGAGCAGCGTGACGTGCTCGGCGCGGGCCAGCTGGTTGAGCCCGTCGCGTACGGCGGGCGGCAGCAGCCGGTCCGTCTCCGCCCCGGCTCCGGTGGTGACGGCGGGGCGCGGCCGGTCGGCGGGCAGGTTCAGGGTGGGCAGCGCCGCCAGCTGCTCCTTCCAGTAGGTCAGGTGCTCGTCCAGTACGGCCCCGGTCATCCGGCCGCGCTGCCACACCGCGTAGTCCGCGTACTGGACCTCGAGCTCCGGCAGCTCGGCCGGGCGGCCGGCGGTCTCCGCCTCGTAGAGATGCAGCAGTTCGCCCACGAGGATCGGCATGGACCAGCCGTCGCTGGCGATGTGGTGCAGCGCCAGGACGAGGATGTGCTCGTCCTCCCCGGTGCGGACCAGATTGGCGCGCAGCACCGGGCCGCGCGCCAGGTCGAACGGCTCCTGGGCGAGGCCGAGGACGAAGGGCCGTACGTCGTGCTCGGGCACCCCGGTCAGATCCGTCACGGGGACGGGCACCGCGGTGCCGGGCGGGGCGATGTCCTGGTAGGGGACGCCGTCGCGCTCGGGGTAGCGGGTGCGCAGGGTCTCGTGCCGGTCGGTCAGCGCGGTCAGTGCGCGGCCGAGGGCGGCGGTGTCGAGCGCAGCGCGCAGCGACAGCACGATCGGGGCGTTGTAGACGGCGGCGCCGGGTGTCAACCGGTCGAGGAACCAGAGGCGTTGCTGGGTCGCGGAGAGCGGCAGCTCCCGGTCGCGGGCGACGGGCACGACCCGCTCACCGGTGCCGCGTACCCCGGCGCGCTGGCGCTCGCGCAGTGCCAGGAGGCTCTTCCTGGTCTCCGCCAGGCTCTTTGCTTGTGACGATTCCGGCATCAGACGTTCCCGCTCTCGAATGGTGCTGCTTTCTCGATCCGCGTACCGGCTCCGGCCAGCGCCTCGCGCACCGGGTTCGTCACACGGCCGTCGGCGACGACCACCTGGGTCACGCCGGTGTCCAGGGCGGCTCGGGCGGCCTGGAGCTTCGCCGTCATCCCGCCGCGTGCGTCGGCCTCCCCGAGGGAGCCCGCCGAGACGGTGAGCCGGGGAAGGAGGGAGCCGGGATCCTCCGGGTCCCGGAGCACACCGGGCGCGGAGGTCAGCAGGACGAGCCGGACGGGCCGCCGCTCGGCCAGCGCACCGGCCACCGCCGCAGCTATCCGGTCGGCGTCGACGTTGACCGGCTCGCCCTCCGTACCGAGGGCGGGCGGGGAGAGCACGGGGAGCAGCCCCGCGTCGAGCAGAAGATGCAGCGGTCCGGGGTCGACGGCGTGGATCCGGCCGCTGTGGTCGTCCCGGATCATTCGCGTACGGCCGTCCACCACCGCCTTGTGGGCGCCGGCGCGGCGGGCGGTGACGAGCCCCGCGTCCATGCCGGTGAGGCCCACGGGCCGGGCGCCGTGCCGGCTGAGCGAGGCGACCAGCGCGGGTTTGACCCGGCCGGCCATCGTCATCAGCAGGACGTCCAGGGTGGCGGGGTCCGTGTAGCGGCTGGACGAGCCGCCGGGCGTGCGGAGTCGGCGCTGCGGCACGCCCAACTGAGCCGCCAGCTCGTCGAGTTGGGCGGCGCCGCCGTGCACGAGGACCACCTGGCCCCCGGCCGCCACTGCCGCCAGGTCCTGGCAGATGGTCTCGCGGTGCGCGGAGAGCCCGCCGCCGCACTTGACCACGGTGATCTCGTCACTCACGGTGCTCCCCAGGGGCTCAGATCGGGTGCAGGCCGGGGAAGTCGAGCCCGAGCGACTCGTCGAGGCCCATTCGGATGTTGAGGCACTGGACGGCATTGCCCGCGCCTCCCTTGACGAGGTTGTCGAGGGCTCCGCACAGCAGCACCCTGCGACTCCCCGGGTCGATCGCGAAGCCGACGTCGCAGTAGTTGGAGCCGAGCAGGATCTTGGGCTCGGGCAGCCGGTAGTTGCCGCGCTTCTGTGCGATGACACGCACATGCGGCTCGGCCCGGTACGCCTCGCGGTAGATCCGCCGCAGCTGCTGCTCGGTGACGTCGTCGTTCAGCGTGGCGTGGCACAGCACCTGCACGCCGCGCACGGCGTCCACGCCGGTGGCGGTCATCATCACGTCGAGGCCGGTGGCCTGGGCGATCTCCGCCTGGTGCCGGTGGTTCAGCGGGGCGAACACCCGCAGCACACCGCTGCGTTCGGCGTGCAGATTCATCTCGCCGGCCGAGGCGCCCGATCCGCTGGAGCCGACCCGGCCGTCGACCGTGACGGCCGGCTCCAGGAGGCCCGCCTCGCTCAGCGGGCGCAGCGCCAGGATCGACGCCGTGGCCATACAGCCGGGCACGCTCACCAGGTCCGCCGTACGCAGCCGCGTACGGTACAGCTCCGGCAGGCCGACGACAGCCGTGCCGAGGAGGTCGGGCGCCGGGTGCTCGCCGTAGTGCCGCCGGTAGACGGCCGGGTCGGCGAGCCGCAGGTCGGGGCTGAGGTCGTAGACGACCTTGCCCCGGGCCGTCAGCGCGGCCCGCCCTTCCGGATCGGCCACGGTCGAGCCGGTGAAGAACAGGACGTCGCACTCGGGCAGGTCCTCGGGTGAGACGTAGGCGAGGTCGGTCCTGCCCCGCAGATTGGGGTGGCCGCCGTCGACCCGCCGGCCGGCGAGCCGGGACGAGGTGACAGCCGCAATCTCCACTTCCGTATGCCCGGAAAGGAGACGCAGCAATTCCCCTCCGATATAACCGGCTCCGCCTACGATCCCGACCCGGATCACTCGCCCCAGTCCTCCTCGGCCTCGGGCGCAACCGCGACCATCAACGGGTCCAGCGAAATCACTTCCAATTCACCGGCACACTCACCGCATTCAAGAATTTCGTTCAGCTCTGGCTGCTGCGCGACTTTCACGTCCGCCACGCATTCGGGACAGGCCACGTTCACTGCGTCACCTCCGCCGCAAGGTCATCGGTCTGATGTCTTGAGATTCGCGGAAGCCCGGACGGGTGGGCAGTAGGGGAAACCCCCGACAGGTGTGTCCCCAGCGCCGTCAGGACCTGCTCGTAGGACTCGACGAGCCGTGCCGAGCGGCGGCGCAGGGCGGGCAGGGCCGCCGCCCGGTCCTGGCGCGCGGTGGCCACGGCGATCCTCAGTGCCGCCCAGTGGTGGGCGACGCCCGCGACTTGGCGGGCCAGTTCACGCAGCCGCCCGTCGCCGGACTCGCGGCCCGCGCGGTCCAGGAAGTCGCCGTGCAGTCCGGTCGTGGCCAGCACGGGCCCGGCCACGATGAAGACCTCGTCCACCACCTCGGGGGTCTCCTCCAGCCGCTCCCAGGCGCCGTCGAGGAAGGCCCTGAGGCCGGGCAGCCCCGAGGTGCGCGGGTCGGCGGGGTCGGTCAGGGCCCGGACGTTGCGCGCCATCGCCTCGGCGACGAACTCCGGGGTGAACGGCGGCTGTGGGCCACTCGCCTCCCAGCTCAGCCAGCGGTTGCCGATCGGGTTGGCGGTGAAGAACATGTCCCGGTCGTGCCGGACGGGGTTGCCCGAGTCCCGGGCCGCCGTCAGCGCCGCCAGCGACAACGGGCCCTGGTGGGCGGGCGGTACGGGGTCGGTGACATAGACCTCCCCCGCCTCGTCGTCGAAGCCGTGGACCACCATCAGATGGTTGGTGTGCACGTCCCGGTGGGCGGGGCGGAAGGGCAGATGGAAGTTGTCGGCGGCCACCGCGACGGGCCGCCCCGCGCACAGCTCCGCGCGTACCTCCCGCCAGCCCTCCTCGGGTCCGGCCGGGGTGTGCCATTGCGAGTGCAGCCCGTGGTACGGGGCGAGCCCGGCGAACAGGTCGTCGGCGTGGCCCGGCAGGTAGTACTCCTCCCGCCGCAGGTCACCGGGGTAGTGGAAGCCCCAGGCTGCGCCGAGGACGATCTGCGGGTCCAGCCCCCGGTGGGCCAGCAGCACGCCGGCCGTGGTGTGCAGGCAGTGGCCCAGCTCGTGCCGCCAGGGGACCACGGGTGTCAGCTCAACCCGCATCGCGCACCCCCGGTTCCCTGACCGCGGTGAGCGCGAAGACGTGCATCGCCGGGTTGTCCGGCAGCCGTAGCGCGGCCAGTTCGCCGGGCACCGTGACCGGGACGCGCTGCTGCCAGATCACGGGGCGGTGGCCGTCCTGGGTGTGGCGCGGGTAGCGCAGGCCGGAGCCGCGGAACGCCTCGGGTTCGCCGAACCAGGCGGCCGTCTCGGGCCAGAAGTCGGACATGCGCAGCCAGGCGGTGCGCACCGTGCCGTCCGCGTAGTGGAGTTCGAGCTCGTCCTCGGTGCGGCGCTCGGCGGCGCCGAGGAGGTAGAGCCAGTCGGCGCGGACTCCGGGCAGCGGCAGAAGCTGGCCGCGGCACCGGATGTTGTCGCCGCGACCGGTCGCCCTGGCCGGGAACTCGAACGCCACGCCGGTCACTTCCACCGACGAGCCGGGGGCCGGCAGATCCTCGGCGGGAAAGGTGTTGCGCCAGATATTGAATCCGGCGGAACCGTCGGACCCGTCGGCACCG
Source organism: Streptomyces sp. NPDC006643 (assembly GCF_042870175.1). NCBI lineage: Bacteria > Bacillati > Actinomycetota > Actinomycetes > Kitasatosporales > Streptomycetaceae > Streptomyces > Streptomyces sp. NPDC006643. The sequence continues at coordinate 121,013 of NZ_JBIAHA010000011.1, forward strand.
GATTTCGTAATTCCTCTATTGTCACAGACTTCTGATATGTCGACGACCGTGCTTATCATGCGTGGATGCACGTGAACCTCATTACTACCCTTTCCGGGGAACTCGCCGAGCGAATATCCGAACTCGTGCGGGCTGCTTATGCGACGGGCGATCTTCTGCCCGGACTGCCGATCGCGGACGGTGCGCTGGCCGACGCGGCGGAGGTCCACCGGGACCTGGCCGCCGGGCAGTTGCTGTGGGTGGCGTGGGACGCCGGACGTCCGGTGGGCACGGTGCGGGCGGTGCGGGTGGCGCCGGAGCTGTGGGAGGTACGGCGGCTGGCGGTCGATCCGACGAGCCGTCGCACCGGTGCGGCGCGGGCGTTGCTGGGCCGGCTCGAAGCCGCCGCCGCGGCGGCCGGTGTCCGTGAGGTGGCGCTGGACGCGGTGGTGGAACGTGGCAATCCGGCGTTCTACGCACGGCTGGGCTACCGCACGGTGCGGCACTTCGGCGCGTCCGACAAGCCGCTGTCCGAGGTCCATATGCGCCGTGCTCCGGACACCCGGCCCGTGCCCGTGCCGCACGAGGCCCTGCCGGTGGGGCCGGGGCTGCTCGTCGAGTGGCGGGCGGTGGCCGAGGGCACCCTGTGCCGGCTGCGGTTGACGCGCGCCGGGGAGCGGGTCGCCGCGGGCCCGGAGACGGTCGGGGTGGATTTCTGGCCGGGGGCGGGGGCCGCCGAACTCGCCCTGGTGAGGGGCGCGTTGGCGGCCGGAGCCGACGGCGAGGTGCTGTTCGCCCGGCCGGCGCTCGCCGTGGACGCCTTCTGCCTGCCCCGGGAGCGTCACCCGGAGTTGCTGGCCTGGTGGCGCAGCCCGCTGGTGCGGGCGCCGATGCGGGTCTGAGCGGGTCACTCCCGCCTCCGGGCGAGGGCGAGGGCCGCCGCCGCGATGGCCTCCGGGTGCACTCCCGCGTACTCCAGCAGTTCGCGTTCGCCCGCCACATGGTCCAGATAGCCGTCGGGCACACCGATCCTGTGCACGGGGCAGGGGTGGTCCTCCGCGACCGCCTCGCAGACCGCGGCGCCGAGTCCGCCGACCCGTACGTGGTCCTCGACCGTGACGATGCCGCCGGTCTCCCGGGCGGCGCGGCCGAGGGCGGCGGTGTCGAGCGGCTTGATGGTGTGCATGTTCAGAACGCGCGCCGAGTGCCCCTGCCGGGCGAGGAGTTCGGCCGCTTCCAGGGCCATGACCACCGGATAGGGGCCGGTGGCGACGATCGTGACGTCCTCGCCCTCGCGCAGCAGCCGGGCCTCACCGAGACGGAAGTCGTACGGGGCGTCGTTCACCAACGGCGTCGCGGCGCGGCCCAGTCGCAGATACAGGGGGCCCGGCAGATCGACGGTGGCCCGTACGGCGGCCTCCGTCTCGGCGGCGTCGCACGGCACGACGACGGTCAGATGCGGCAGCGTCCGGACGATCGCGACGTCTTCCACGGCGTGGTGGGTGGGGCCGTAGTGTCCGGCGGAGACCCCGGCGTGCGTGACGACGATCCGTACCGGCAGGTTGTTGCCCGCGACGTCGACCTTCAACTGCTCGCAGGCGCGGGCCGCCGCGAAGCTGGCGATGGTGTTGGCGTAGGGCAGCAGCCCGGAGTGGGCGAGCCCGGCCGAGACACCCAGCAGATTCGCCTCCGCGATGCCCACGTTGACGTACTGCTCGGGGAGCGCGTCGCCGAAGAGGGTCTCCAGCCCGCCCATGTCCGAGTCGACGCAGAAGATCCGGGGGTCCACCCGGGCGAGGTCCACCAGGGTGCGGCGGTAGGCGTCACGCGCGGGTACGGCGTACCGCTCGGCCCAGCTCTGTTCGTCCGGCTTCCCGGCCGCCGCCGTGTCAGCCGGTTTACCGGCAGCCGGGCCGGCGGTGTTGCCGGCGGCCGAGCCGGCCGGTGTCTTCGCCGGTGTCCCGGCCGCTGTTTCGGTGATCACTTCGCTCATGCCGTCCTGCCTGACCTCAGGTCCTTCTTCGCCCGCTGGTAGAGCCTCGGGTTCAGCTGGACGGAGTGGCTCTTCTTCTTGCCCTCGAACAGGGCGACGCCCCGGCCCTTCACGGTCCGCGCGATGACCACCGTGGGCTTCCCGGTCCGCACGGGCAGCCCGGCGAACGTCTGCGCCAGCGCGGCCTCGTCGTGCCCGTCGATCTCCACGGCGGACCAGCCGAAGCTGCGCCACCGCTCCGCCAGCGGTTCCAGGGCCACACATTCCTCGGTGCCGCCGGTGATCTGGAGGCCGTTGCGGTCGACGACGGCCACCAGGTTGTCCAGCCCGAACTGGGCCGCCGACATCGCCGCCTCCCACACCGAGCCCTCTTGGAGTTCGCCGTCCCCGAGCAGGACGAAGGCCCGTGCGGGGCGGCCCAGTCGGCGCATGGCCAGGGCGACGCCGGTGCCGAGGGACAGCCCGTGCCCCAGCGACCCGGTGGGGAACTCCACCCCGGGCAGCCTCCCCAGCGGGTGCCCGGCCAGCCGGCTGCCGGGCTGGGTGTACGTCGCCAGCTCCTCCACCGGCAGATGGCCGGTCTCCGCGAGCACCGCGTACAGCGCGGGCGCGGCGTGGCCCTTGCTGAGCACGAAGCGGTCCCGGTCGGGCCAGTCCGGCTCCTCCGGACGTACGTCGAGCACCCGGGTGTACAGATGCAGCAGCACGTCCGCGCAGGAGAGGCTGCCGCCCACGTGCGCGCCCTGCGGCGCGGTCGCCATCTTCAGGATGTGTTCGCGGATCCGGAAGGCCTGCTCGCCGAAGGTCTGCTCGGCGAAGGGCGGTGACACCGCCTCCGTGGATGCGGTCATCGCGCTGCTCCTCCGTTCATGGCCGCCTGCCACGGCGGGCGGTGCCGCGCCGACGCGATCACGGGCGCCAGGGTGTCCAGTTGGTCCCAGACCTTCTCGAAGGCGGTGGCGCACCGGTCGAGTACGGGTCCGCAGGCCGGGTTGAGATGCCAGCGCTGGAGGGTGACCGACTCGTCGATCACGGCCAGGCTCACCGGGAAGTCCTCGATGTCCGCGCCGACGTCGCGCAGGGCCTGCTGCCCGGGGAGCGGTACCACCTGGTAGGGCTGTACGGGCACGCCCTCGGCACGCAAAGCGCGCTGGACCACGGCCCGGAACGCGCCGGCCGGCAGGTCCGGATGGCCCGCCGCGGCCGGGTCGAACCGCAGCCGCAGGATGTGCCACGCGTGGGTGCGGTCCTCGGGGCAGACGGGGACGACGACACCGGGCAGGGCGTCGAGCCGGCCGAGGAATTGGCGCACCACCCGGTCGCGGGCGGTGCTGTCCGCGTCCAGCCGCTCCAGCTGGCACCGGGTGAACGCGGCCTGTACGGCGCTGAGTTTCTCGTTGCCCGCCAGCACCCGGGAGAGATAGTCACGGTCCCGGCCCGGGGTCAGATCCTCACCGAACTGGCGGTGCAGCACGACGCGTTCGTACAGGGCCTCGTCGTCGGTGGTGACCAGTCCGCCCTCGCCGCAGGTGGGGAGATTCTTCACCACGTTGAGGCTGACCGCGTTGATGTGTCCGAGCGAGGCCGTCCGGCGGCCCTGGTAGGTGGCGCCCTGGGCCTGGGCGGCGTCCTCGATGACGTACAGACCGTGGGCCTCGGCCAGCGCCGCGATGGCGGTCATGTCGCAGGGCAGTCCGTGCAGATGGACGGCGATCACGGCGCGGGTGCGTTCGGTGACGGCCTTCTCGGCGGCCACCGGGTCGAGGGTGTAGGTCCGCGGGTCGATGTCCACGAAGACGGGCTTGAGCCCGCGCTGGAGGACGGGCACGGCGCTGCCGACGAAGGTGAGCGCCGGGACCAGGACCTCGGAGCCCGGCTCCAGGTCCAGTGCGGCGAGGGCCAGTTCCAGGGCGGCGGTGCCGTTGGAGACGGCGGCGCAGTGCCGCGTCCCCACATAACTGGCCCATTCCGTCTGGAGCTTGCTGACCTCGCCGCGGCCCGCGTCGTTGGAGGTGAACAGACCGCCGTCCAGCACACCGCGCAGCGCGGCGTGTTCCCGCTCGGTCACGACCGGCCAGCCGGTCAGCGCCTTGGTCACATCCTGCTTGGCGACGGCGCGGGCGCCGCCGAGCATGGCGAGTTTCCCTGGATCAGCCATGGGTGTCGGCCCCCTGGGCTCCGTCGGGTCGGTGGGTGCCGGCGGGTCGGTGGGTGCCGGGGTGGGCGGGCACCGGTGTCAGGGTGGCCGCGGCCAGCTCCGGCCGCTCGGGCAGCCGTACGCCGCGCAGGACGCCGCGACGCGGCACGGGCAGCCAGGCGAGGTCGGATCCGGCGGTGGCGACCAGCGGTTCCGGGTCGACGGCGTCGGCGAAGTACAGCCACGCGACGCCGGTGGTCTCCTCGTCGGCCGGGCGGCGCAGTTGGACGCGCAGCCAGTCGTAGTGCCCGGGGGGCAGCTCGGTCAGCCCGTCGGGGCCGGTGGCCTCGGCCACCGGGTGGGCGTTCATCGGTCGCCTCCCAGATCGAGGCTGCCGAGCACGTAGTCGACGTAGGCGCCCACCAGGTCGGTGCCGAGCACTTCCACGGCGCCGTGGAACTCCGGTGTGTGGTTGACCTCGTTGACGAACATCCGTCCGTCCCGGTGCTCGATGACGTCGATGCCGAGCACTCCGGGGCCGATGGCGTCGGAGGTGGCCCGGAGCAGTTTGACGAGCTCGTCGGTGAGCGGGCACTTCTCCGCCCGGCCGCCACGCGCGGTGTTGGTACGCCAGTGGTCCTCGCGCACCTTGTAGATCGCGCCGATCACCTCGCCGCCGAAGACGTACGCCTTGATGTCGCGGTCCGGCTTGTCCACGTACTCCTGCACGAAGGTGATCTGGTGCTGGGGTCCGGTCAGCGCGGCACGGTGTTCGAGCAGCGCCTCGGCCTGCTCGTGATCGTGCATACGGGCGGCGAGCCGCCCCCAGGAGCCGGTGAGCGGCTTGACCACCGCCGGATAGCCGAAGTCGTCCAGCTCGTCCAGCGCCGCCTCGGGGGTGAGGGTGACCAGGGCCCGGATGGTGGGCAGCCCGCCGTCGCGCAGGGCGAGGGTGGTCAGCAGCTTGTCGCCGCACACCGAGATGACCTCGGAGCTGTTGACCACCGGCACTCCGGCGTGTTCCAGCAGCCGGCTGGCGTGCAGATTGCGGGTGTGCGATATCTCCCGGCTGAGCGCTCCTCCGTACGGGAGGGACAGCCGCTCGGAGGTGTTCAGGCGCACGGCCAGGCGCCGCGGGTCGACGTGCTCGAAGTCGATGTCCCGCCTGCGGAGTTCGGCCAGGAGGAGCTTCTCCTCCAGCCGGGTCCTGGAGGCGAGCACGGCCAGTGTCTGTCGCCTTGCGGTCACAGCGGGACGCTCCCTGAGAGTTGCTCGGCGCCGTCCGTGGACCGGGCACGGCGCAATGCGTGGGCGAGCCGGGGCAGCGCATCGGTCAGTACGTCGATGGCCGCCAGGTACTCGGTGAGGTCGATGCGTTCGTCGTCCTGGTGGCAGAGCCGGGAGTCCCCCGGGCCGTAGGCGGCCGTGGGAACGGGCCAGTCACGGGCGACCACGTTCCAGTCGGACGTGCCGAGCTTCAGCTTGGGCACGGGCCGGATCCCGCGCGACGCGACGGCCCCGCTGAGCGCGGCCACCGCCGGATCCGTACGCCGGGACCGGACCGCCGGGACGTCCTCGATCACGGTGACGCGGCCGACGGCGGACAGCCGCTCGGTCAGCGCCTTGGTGTCGAAGCCGATGGGCAGCCGGCAGGAGATGTCGACGGTGGCGTGTTCGAGGTCGCCACCCATGCCGACCAGGGTGGGCAACGCCCGCTGGAACAGCGGGGTGTCCTCGGTGTGGCCCTCGGCCAGCGCGGCCGTCAGCTCCTGCCAGAACGCGACGGCGACCTCGGCCGCGGTCGCCTGGCTGGAGCTGGTGTGGGCGGGCGGCTGGGTGAATTCCGTACGGAACCGGAAGACGCCCTTGTAGCCGATCCCGACCGCGTGCACCCCGCTCGGTTCGCCGATGAGCAGCGCGTCGGGCGGCGGGAGATGGAGCAGATGCCGGGCCCCGAACGAGTTGGCCTCCTCGCCGACCGCCCCGATCACCGTCAGCCGGGCCGGGACACGGTCGGCGAGCCGGGACGCGGCGCAGATCATGGTGGCCATCGGCCCCTTGGCGTCGACGGTGCCGCGGCCGTGGAGGATGTCGCCCTCCAGCTTCACCGGCAGGTCGCCGGAGACCGTGTCGATGTGCCCGAGCATCCGGATCTCGGGGCCCTCCGGGTCGCCGACGGCGCCGTGCACATTGCCGGCCGCGTCGATATGGCTGTCGAAACCGGCGGCGGCCATCCGCTCCACGAGCATCAGGGCCAGCTCGCCCTCCCTGCCGGAGGTGGAGGGGATCTCGACCATGGAGCGCAGGAGTTCGGTCTCATGGCCGGGGCCCGGCCACCTCACTGGGCCTCGTCCACGGGGTTGAGGTCGACCAGCAGCATGTCGCGGATGCCGGTCCGCCGGATGGGCCTGGTGGCCGACACCTCGTGCGTGACCTGCTTGTCGTCGACGAAGACCGAGTCGAGCGGGGTACGCAGGGTGAGCCTGGCGGGCTCGCCCCCCTCGGGGTAGATCGTCGACTCGCCGCCCTGGCAGTCCTCCCGGCGCAGCAGGTGCATGCCGATGTAGCAGTGACCGTCCCGGTGGCGGCCCTCGGGAGTGGGCAGCCCGTCCTCGTCCTGACTGGCGACCATGCGGATCTGATGGATCCCCAGCTCCCAGTCGCGCTTGCCGCTGATCGCGGCGGCGAGCGCCGTGTCGAAGCTCGCCAGCGCCAGCATGCCCGGGTGCAGCAGCGCCTTCTCCTCGATGGGCGCGAACTCCCGGTCCGCGCCGCGCCACAGCGGAATGCCGTCCTGCCGGAAGGTGGTGTGCGGCAGCGCCTCGAAGGACGGCCCGTTCTCACCGACCGTCACCCGCAGGCGCCCGTAACGGCGGTAGCGGTACGCCCCGCCGTCGGTCAACGCCTCGTCGGGGGGCAGGTCGTTCCAGAACTGGCCGAAGGTGTCCAGCTCGTCCTCGGGCAGCAGGGTGCGCAGCTGACCTCCGTCCAGCACCGTGTAGCCGCTTCGGACGACGTCCTCGGCGGCCTGCTCCAGTGCGTGCTCCGTAAAGCCGCTCGCGGCCAGACCGAAGGTCCCCATACGCCCCTCCGCTGAAGGTGTGAACTGTGAATGACTTCAGGCCCGTTGCCAGAGTCAAGAAGGGTGTTCAGACTCTCGACCACCTTGACAGTCCGGCCGCCGCGAGACCTGTCGGTCATTGCCCTGACTAGGACGGGGCCCGGTGGCCGTTGGTGTGGGGCGTACGACGACAGCGCCCGCGTACCGACGGGCCTGTGGGCCACTGGTACGCGGGCGCTGTCGTCACACCTGTCAGGTGCCGAGGCCGTGCCCGTACGCGGGAGGTCGCCGTACGCGGACGGTCGCCGTCAGCGGACGGTCGTCCGTCAGCGGGCGGCGGCCGTCCGGCGGGGCCGCGCGACGACCGAGGAGCGTCCGATCATGCTGGCGATCTCCGCCCTCGAGGACACCTTCAACTTGGTGAAGATACGGCCCAGATGGGTCTCCACCGTCTTGTGGCTGACCTCCAGCTGCCGGGCGATCTGCCGGTTGGTACGGCCCTGGCTGACCAGGTCCGCGATCTCGAACTCCCGCTGGCTGAGCATGTGCTGCTCGGTCGGCGGACGCATGGCCGCGGCGCGGGCCTCGACCACTTCTCGCAGCTCACGGGCCGCGGCCAGGGCCTCGCCCAGACCGCACCGGTCGGCCACCGACTCGACGGCGTCCAGCTGCCGGATGGTACCGGCGACGTCTCCCACCGCCCACAGCGCGTTGGCGGCGAGCAGCCGGCCCGGCACCTCCAGCAGGGGGTGGTCCTCGATCTCCGCCACCCGCAGCGCGTGGTCGAGCGCTTCGGCGGGCTTCTCCGCCACCCGCGCCCGCGCCATCGACGCCAGGCCCAGCGCCGCGGGCAGTCGCAGCACCTGCGCCGCCCGCCAGGCCTGTTCGGCGGCCTCCTCGGCCTCGGGCCTGCGGCCGGCGGCCAGCGCCGCCCGGCTGAGCAGGTCGAAGGCCCTGGGGTGGTCCCACATCGGCAGGTCGAGCAGGGCGGCGCCGCCGCCCGCGTCGACGACGGCGGCCGTGCACGCCTCGGCGTCGCCCTGGGCGAGCAGGGCCGCGGCCTCCGCCAGCCGTACCTGACGCCAGGTCGGGGTGTCCGGGGTGATGACCTCGGCCGCGGCCCGGCTGTCGGCCAGGCTGTGCAGCGTGGCACCGTCCGCCAGGGCGATCTCCGCCCGCAGGGCGAGCACCATGCTGAGCAGGTCCTCCCGGCCGGGGCCGAGGGCCAGCTTCATCGCCTGGTTGGCCTGGTCCCTGGCGCGGGCCAGCCGACCCCGGCGCAGCTCGACGGTGCCGAGACCGGTGAGCAGCGGGATCATGGCCAGCCACTGCCCGCGTCGTCTGCATACTCCCTGGCCACGGGCGAAGTGCCGGGCCGCCTCGGCGTGGTGTCCGAGGCGCAGCTCGGCCCAGGCGACATGGCACACGGCCTCGATGTGGCAGGCCAGTTGCTCGTCGCTCTGCCGGTCGATCAGCTGCGCGGCCTCGCTCGCGCTGCGCTCGGCGACGGCCCGGCGTCCCTCGGTCAGCGCGGCGACCGAGTGCACACCGAGCGCGAGGGCCTGGAGCATGAGGTCTTCGCTGCCGACGGCGCTCAGGAGCGCGTCCTCCGACCACTCCCAGCCGGTGTCGAGCACGGTGGTGGCGGCGAGTACGAGGCGCAGCCGGCGCGAGGCGGCGGCCGGGTCCAAGGAGGTGATGGCCTGGCGCAGTATGGTCCGGGCCTCGGTGTACCGCCCGGCGAACTGGGCCAGTCTGGCCCGGCATTCGACGGTGAGTGCCTCCCGGTCCGGCCGGGCGACGCTTCCCGCAAGGAGCGCGTCACGGCGGTCCAGCGCGGCCCCGCACTCCTCCAGCCGCCCGGCCATGAGCGCCCCGTGGGCGATGGCGGTCAGCAACTCCGCCCGCTGCTCGCGGCTGTCGGGGCCGTCCCCGAGCATCCGCAGCGCGGCGGTGTACCAGACGGCGGCGGTCTCGGGGTCCTGCGGCTCGATGACCTTGCCCGCGGAGGTGAGCAGCGCGGCTGCCTTCGGCCCGCCCACACCCGCCCGTTCGACATGTTCGGCGATGCGCACGGTGGGCTGGTTGAGGCCGCTCAGCGCTTCCACGGCCCGCGCGTGCGCCCCCAGGCGCCAGCCTTCGGGGGCGGAGCGGTAGACCACACCGCGCAGTACGCGGTGCCGGAAGCGGAAAGTGCCGGGCACCGTGTCCGCCTGGACCAGATCGAGAGCGAGCAGTTCGTCGACGGCCACCAGCACGGTCGTACGGTCCAGTTCGGCCACGGCCGCGGTCAGTTCCAGATCGAAGACGTCACCGATCACGGCCGCCGCTGAGCCGACGGTCCGCGCCGTGCCGGAGAGGGTGTCGAGGTCGGCGAGGATGGGCGCCGTCGCCTCGCCGGGCAGTTCGGTGCCGCTGCGCAGCAGTGGCTCGCCCCGGCACTCGGCACCCTGGCACAGCGCGGCAAGGAGCTTCAGATGGCGCGGGTTGCCGCCGCTCTCCTGATGCAGGGTCATGTGGTGCTGTCCGCACAGGTGCTCCAGCGGGAACCCCTCGGCGGCCTCCGCGCTCAGCGGTCTGAGCGGCAGGTCGACGATGTCCCACTGCGGCTGGGCCCCGCCGAGTGCGGCGAGGAGCCGGTTGGCGACCCCGTGCGGCCGGTAGGCCAGGACCACCAGGAGGTCGAGCTGCGGCGGGTTCCAGATGAGCTTCTCGATGGCCAGGTTGAGGGCGTGCGACGCCTGGTGCAGGTCGTCGATGACGAGGACGGCTCTGCCCGGGCCCGCCAGCTCCGGCAGGTCCGCCAGTGGGTTCTCGCGGGGACGTGGGTCGTCCAGTCCCGGCAGGGTGGAAAGGGGACGGAATGTACTGTGCCGGTCGTCGGCCGCCGTACATTCCAGGAGCTTCAGCGCGGAATTCTCGCCCGCGATGGCGAGGAATTCCGACAGGATTCTGGTTTTCCCGATTCCGGATTCACCGGAGATCTTGACCATTACGGGCCGGTCGACGGTTTTTCGGGCGGCCTCCATAAGGAGGCTCACCTCGTTCTGTCGCCCCACCAGCACATTGGGCATGGCGATGCCGGACAAAGTACTACCCCCGTTCCCCGGCCACGCCGAAGCAGGCCGGGCAGATCACATTTCAGATGGGCGGACGCCCTCTATCGCTCCATGGCACGACGGAGACTCAGGGGACGCATATCCGTCCACACCCGCTCGATATGGGCCAGGCAGTCCTGCTTCGGGCCGGAGAACCCGGCCTCCCGCCAACCGGCGGGAAGGTCCCTGCCACGGGCCCAGATCGAGTACTGCTCCTCGTCGTTGACTACGGCGACGTATGTGATCTCGTCAGTGCTCTCTGCCATGATCTCCCCCGTTCTGCGGTCGCGCACGCGACCGTAAAATCCAATCAAAGGCTGGTTCAACAACACGGAATGGGCGCACACCGTCGGCGCCGGCCCAGGCCGACGGCAATCCAACGGGTCAGATTGGATCGCCTGATAAGGATTCTCCACCGCCCCCGCGTTCACAAGACCGTAATTTGCACGAAGATCAAAGTCAAGGTTGCGTAACGACCTCCGGGGGGAGCGTTCGTGGCGCACGGATCGTCGCATGTCACGCCTGCGCCGCGGCCAGTTGACGCCGCGTCACCTCGTCGCGTACGGCTTCGGTCTGCGCCAGCGTGGTCAGACCGCTCACCTCTTGACGGCCGTCCCGGATCATCTCGACGGCCACGGTGAGCCGGGCCAGCAGGGTGGCGGGCAGCACGGCACGCGACAGGGCCGCGCCCAGCGCTGCCGCCAACGCACGGCCGTGCTCCGGGTCGCCGTCGACCGTGAGATCGATCCGCAGGTCGTGGAAGCGGCTGGGGACCTCCCGGACCACGTTGAGCATGCCCCGGGTGTCCAGCCGGCCCGAACCGAAGAGCCTGGCACCGGTGACCGGTATGCCGCTCAGCGCCGGATCCTGCCGCAGCAGCCCCGCCACCTCGGCGGTGAGCGCGGCGAGCAGGATCTCCTGGGAGTTGGGGCCCTTGTCGATGCCGAGCATCTGCTTGGCCTGGTCGACCACGAGTGGACGCGTCGTCCGGGTCTCGCCGTCGGTGGTGAGGCTGGTGGTGTACGCCGACTCCGAGCCGTCCTCCCAGACGACATCGGCCTCGGCCGCCACGGCGCGGCCGTCCGTCCCGCCCGAGGAGGCGGGCGCCCACTCCACCGGGAACACCTCGCTCCCGGCCGGGCCGTGCACGGTGACCGTGGCCTCCACCGGTGAGGAGTCCAGGGCGGACTGGTGGTTGGGGCTGAAGGCCCCCACCAGCTCGTTGATCGAACGCAGCGTCGCGGTGGGCGCGTCGCAGTCGATCTCCGTGCTCCAGCCCAGTCCGTCGAGAGCGGCGCCGGCGGCCGGCGCGCCGTCCGGGCCGAGCGGCAACTGGGCGCGCGCGGTGGTGCGCAGGGCGGTCAGACTCACGCCCCGCGAGGTGAAACCGTTGATCTTGGTGGTGAGCACACACGCGGCGACGGCAGCGAGCATCGACTCGCAGGGGGTCGGGTCGCCCGAACCGCCGTCCAGGGTGAGCCGGTGCCGCAGGGTGAAGTCGCGGGCGATCCGGTAGGTGCCGTCCCGGAGCGCGAGCGTACGGCTGACCGCGATGTCCTCCCCCGGCGCGGGGAGCGGGGTGACGACCCGGAAGTCGGCGACGGCCTCCTCCGGGTTGTCCCGGTACTCGTGCACGCTCTCCGAGACGCCGGTGATGTTCAGACCGTTGCGCATGTTCTCGTTCTCCCTGTCCCGCGTCCCTGTCGCACGTCCCTGCCCCCGCGTCCCCGTCTCGTCGGACCCGCGGACCCGCGAGGCCTCACGGATTCGCGAGGCCTCACAGACCCGCGTGGTCTTACAGACCCACGAGATGTCACTGACCCGCCAGGCCTCACAGACCCGCGAGGGCCTGTTCGAGGTCCTCGACGAGGTCCTCGGTGTCCTCGATCCCGGCCGAGAAGCGCACCAGGCCGGGCGCGATGCCGACCTCCGCCCGCTGGCTCTCGGTCAGGAAGCTGTGCGAGGTGTTGAACGGCAGACTCACCAGCGACTCGACACCGCCGAGACTGGTCGCCACCACGGGCAGACGCAGCCGGTCCAGCAGCTTGAACGCCGTCTCGTCCCCGCCCTTCAGCTCGAAACTGACCATGCCTCCCCAGCCGTCGGGGCACACCTCGTGGAGCCAGGTCCAGGGATAGTCCGGACGGGACGGGTGGTGGACCCGGTGCACCGCGGGGTGCTCGTCGAGCAGCGCCGCGACCGCTGTGGCGTTCACACTGTGCTGCCCCATCCGCAGTGCCAGCGTCTTGAGCCCGCGCTCCAGCAGGAAGCACATCCCGGCGTCCAGCGAGCCGCCGAACTTGAGCATCTGCGCCCAGATCCGGTCGACGTACTTACGGGATCCGGCGACCGCGCCGGCCGTCACGTCGCTGTGCCCGTTCAGGTACTTCGTGGCGCTGTGCACCACGATGTGCGCCCCGTGCTCCAGCGGTCGCAGATGGATGGGCGTGAGGAAGGTGTTGTCGATCACCAGCAGCAGATGGCGCTCCCGCGCGAGCTTCCCCAGCTCGACGAGCGGGACCGCCTTCAGGAGCGGGTTGGTGAGCGACTCGAAGTAGAGGACCTGCGTCTCGTCGCGCACCGCCGCCCGGACGGCGTCGATGTCCGTCGGGTCGGTGAAGGTGACCGTACGGCCCAGCTGATGCATGTCCTCACGGAGCAGGTTGAACGTCCCGCCGTAGACGTCGCGGCTGCTCACGATGTGGCCGCCGTGGTTGGTGAGCGCGAGCAGCGTGGTGGTGATGGCGGCCATCCCCGAGGAGAAGACCAGGGCGCTCTCGGTGTTCTCCAGGGAGGCGATCTTCTCCTGGACCGTCCACTGGTTGGGGCTGCCGTACCGTCCGTAGATGGGGACGTCCCGGATGTGCCCCTGGTCGAACGCGTCGTACGTGTCGTCGGTGAACTTGAAGGTCGTGGTCTGGAAGACCGGTGTGCCGACGGCGCCGGTGGCCGGGTCCTCGTACGTACCCGCGTGCACACTGCGGGTACTGGGCCCCCGGCCGTCCACGACCCGTTGCTGGTCGAGTCTCGGCCCCGGAACACGCCCCCTGGACAGACTGTCGGTCCACTCCTTGCCCGCGCCCGGTTCGGGGACGCTGCCCTGGGATTTCGCCATGACACTCCTGTCGCCTGAGTGGGCTGTCACCGTACAGCCGTACGCCGACCGGCAGGACCCAGGAGGATCCCTGACTACCGCCGTACGGCCCGACGGCCTTGAGAATCACTCATCGGCACAAGTACGCGTGACCCGGCGGTCCTTGAGGAGGCCGGACGGATCGACGAACCATGACGAACCATCGACGAACTGGGGAACGGGGGCTGGGGTGAAGAACGCGTCCTTTCAGACGCTGTCGCGGGGCAGTGGCTTTCCACTGAGTCATCTGGATGTGCTGGAGTCGGAGGCCGTGCACATCTTCCGGGAGGTGGCCGGGGAGTTCGAGCGCCCGGTGCTGCTGTTCTCGGGCGGCAAGGACTCCATCGTCATGCTCCGGCTGGCGCTCAAGGCGTTCGCCCCCGCGCCGCTGCCCGTCGCCCTGCTGCACGTGGACACCGGCCACAACTTCCCCGAAGTCCTCGAATACCGCGACAAGGCCGTGGCCGAGCACGGACTGCGGCTGCACATCGCCTCCGTCCAGGAGTTCATCGACAGCGGCGAACTGCGCGACCGCGGCGACGGCACCCGCAACCCCCTCCAGACCGTGCCCCTGCTGCGTGCCATCGAGACCAACCGCTTCGACGCCGTCTTCGGCGGCGGCCGGCGCGACGAGGAGAAGGCCCGCGCGAAGGAGCGCGTGTTCTCCCTGCGTGACGAATTCGGCGGCTGGGATCCCCGCCGCCAGCGCCCCGAGCTGTGGCAGCTCTACAACGGCCGGCACGCGCCCGGCGAACACGTCCGCGTCTTCCCCCTGTCCAACTGGACGGAACTCGACGTGTGGCAGTACATCGCCCGCGAGGAGATCCCGCTGCCCAGCGTCTACTACGCCCACCGGCGCGAGGTGTTCGCGCGCGACGGCATGTGGCTGGCGCCGGGCGGGTGGGGAGGGCCGAAGCACGGCGAGCACACCGAGATCCGCCAGGTCCGCTACCGCACCGTGGGCGACATGTCCTGCACCGGCGCCGTGGACTCCGCCGCGGACACCACCGAGAAGGTCATCGCGGAGATCGCCGCCTCCCGGCTGACCGAGCGCGGCGCGACGCGGGCCGACGACCGGCTCTCCGAAACGGCCATGGAAGACCGCAAGCGCGAGGGATATTTCTGATGACCCGATCCGCCGCCGCCCCGGCCATCGCCCCGGCCACCCCGACCCCCGCCGCCTCGCTGCTGCGTCTCGCCACCGCCGGAAGCGTCGACGACGGCAAATCCACCCTCGTCGGACGCCTCCTCCACGACTCGAAGTCCGTCCTGGCCGACCAGTTGGAAGCCGTCGAGCACGCGTCCCGCGACCGCGGCCAGAGCACCCCCGACCTCGCCCTCCTCACCGACGGACTGCGCGCCGAACGCGAACAGGGCATCACCATCGATGTCGCCTATCGCTACTTCGCCACCCCCAGGCGCCGCTTCGTCCTGGCGGACACCCCCGGACACGTCCAGTACACCCGCAACATGGCCACCGGCGCGTCCACCGCCGAACTGACGGTGATCCTGGTCGACGCCCGCAACGGCGTGGTCGAACAGACCCGCCGCCACGCCGCCATCGCCGCCCTCCTCCGTGTCCCCCACGTCGTCCTCGCCGTCAACAAGATGGACCTCGTGGCGTACGCGGAGCCCGTGTTCGCCGCGATCGCCGAGGAGTTCACCGCGTACGCCGCCTCCCTCGGCGTCCCCGAGGTGACCGCGATCCCGATCTCCGCGCTCACCGGGGACAACGTGGTCGAACCGTCCGCGGCCATGGGCTGGTACGCGGGCCCGACCGTCCTGGAGCATCTGGAGACGGTGCCGGTCGCCCACGACCCCTCCGACGACGCGGCCCGTTTCCCCGTCCAGTACGTCATCCGGCCCCAGCTGCCCGAGCTGCCCGACTACCGGGGCTACGCGGGCCAACTCGCCTCCGGCGTCCTGTGCGTCGGCCAGCCCGTCACCGTCCTGCCCTCCGGACACACCACCACCATCGAGGCCATCGACGCCCTCGGCTCCCCGGTCGACATGGCCTGGGCCCCGCAGTCGGTGACGCTACGGCTCCGCGACGACCTGGACATCTCCCGCGGTGATCTCATCGTGCCGCGGGACACCGGGCCCACCCCGGACAAGGATCTGCACGCCACCGTCTGCCATCTCCACGACACCCCGCTGACCGAGGGACAACGGGTGCTGCTCAAACACACCACCCGCACGGTGAAGGCCGTCGTCAGACAGATCCCCTCCCGGCTGGCCCTGGACGATCTCTCCCAACACCCCAGCCCGGGGCGGCTCGTCGCCAACGACATCGGCCGCGTCGTGATCCGTACCGCCGAGCCCCTGGCCGTCGACGCCTACGCGCACTTCCGCCGCACCGGCTCCTTCCTCCTCATCGACCCGGCGGACGGCAGCACCCTGACGGCGGGCATGGCCGGCCACGCCTTCACCGAGACCCTCGACACGTAGCGGCCGACGGCCGAAAGCCCGCGCCGCGCGAACCGTTGTACGCGCGGTGCGGGCCTGCGAGGAGGCCTACTTCGTGCGACAGGCGTCGATGATCGTCTGGTCGACGGCGTTTCCCCGACGGTCCGTCACCCGGGCCCGGAAGGAGACGGACCCCCCGGCCGCCGGGTTGTCCACGGTCACCTTCCCCCGGTGCACGGAGACCCCCCGCCAGGTGGCGCCGCTGTCGTACGAGACGGACACCCGCAGCGAGTTGAGGCCCTGCCCCTCGGCCGAACCTCGCACCGCGACCGGCACGCTCTGCCGTACGAGGGCGGCGGCCGTCGAGTCAGCGGCGAGCGCCGGCGCGCAGCGGACCACACTCGCCGGGAGCGCGACGGCCTTGTCCGTACGGGCCGAGGTGAACTCCGCCTGCCAGATGACCGACGAACTCACCGGCGACACACCCGATCCGGCCCGGCCCACGGTGGTCACCACGCGGTACTTCGCCTTACCCGGCGGCAGTTGGAAGGACACCCCGTCCAACACGTCATCGGCGGTGGCGAGTTGTCTCCCGTCGCGGTAGACCGTCGTGGTGGCGGATCCGGCGTCGTAACTGTTGTCCCAAGTCTGCAGGCGGGGCTCACCGGAGAAAAAGCTCATTGGTCCAGTCCTTTCCCCACCGCATTGGCATGCACGCCTCACGCCCAACAGACACCCCACAGACACCCCACAGACAGCCCGCAGACGGCCCGCCGCGTCAGGCAGGACTCACCAGTCCCGCGTCGAACGCGAAGATCACCGCCTGCACCCGGTCCCGGGCCCCGATCTTCGCCAGCACCCGGCTCACATGCGACTTGACCGTCGACTCGGCGAGCGAGAACCGCTCGGCGATCTCCGTGTTGCTCCAGCCCCTGGCCATCGCGGTGAGGACCTCGCGCTCGCGCTCGGTCAACCCGGCGAGCCGGCGCTCCTGTTCAGGCGTCCGGCCCGGCATCCGGTCCGCGAAGGCGTCGAGGAGCTTACGGGTCAGACCGGGCGCGATGACGGCGTCCCCGGCGGCCACCGCCCGTACACCGTTGATGAACTCGTCGGGCAGCGCGTCCTTCAGAAGGAAGCCGCTCGCTCCGGCGCGCAGCGCCGCGTACGCGTACTCGTCCAGGTCGAAGGTGGTCAGGACGAGGACCCGGGAGCGCCCACCGGACTGCACGATACGGCGGGTGGCCTCGATGCCGTCCATGCCGGGCATACGGACGTCCATCAGGACGACGTCGGGGCGCAGTTCGGCGGTCTTGCGCACCGCCTCGGCGCCGTGTGTGGCCTCGCCGACCACGCTCAGATCGGGGTGCTGCTCCATGAGCATGCTGAAACCGAGCCGCTGGAGGGCCTGGTCGTCGACGATGAGGACGGTGGTCATACGGGACTCTTCTCCGTGGGTGCCGGGTTGGTCGCGATCACGAAGCGGGCCCGGACGGTCCAGCCGCCCCGGTCGTTGGGCCCCGCTCGCACGCTCCCGCCGTACAGCGCGGCCCGCTCCCGCATACCGACCAGGCCGCGGCCGTCGTCGTTGGCCCGTGGCGTGAGCGCCGGTCCGGTGTCCTCGACCGTGAGGTGTACGGCGGTGTCGTCGGCGGTGATCGTCACATGGACGGCCGTGTCGGCCGCCGCGTGCTTGAGGGTGTTCGTCAGGGCTTCCTGTACGACGCGGTAGACGGCCAGTTGGAGGCCGGGCGGCAGATCCGTACGGTCGCCCCCGGTGCGCAGGGTGACGGCGCGGCCCGCCGCGCGTACCCGCTCCAGCAGCGGGCCCAGATCGCTGAAACCCGGCTGGGGGGCGAGCGGGCTCCCCTCGGCGGCGGTCCGGTCGTCGTCGCCGATGACGGCGAGCAGACGGCGCAGTTCGGCCAGGGCGCCGCGCCCGCTGTCGGCGATGATGCGGAGGGTCTCGGCGCCCCGTTCCGGTTTCGCCTCGGTCAGTCCGGCGGCGCCGTTCGCGAGGCCGACGATGACGGCGAGGGTGTGGCCGAGAATGTCGTGCATCTCGCGGGCGACCCGGGCGCGTTCGGCGGCGGCGGCGAGCCGGGCCCGCTGGTCGCGCTCCACCTCCAGCCGGACGGCGCGTTCGTGCAGGGCCCTGATGTACGCGTTGATCACGCGTGCGACCAGGCCCGCCGTGGCGACGGCCGCCACGAGGGCCGCCTGGATGAGCGCGATCACCCAGGTCTGGAGGCCGATCTCCTCCCCTTCGCCGCCGACCGCGACGGACAGGCCCGTCTGCGCGACGGCGACGCCCAGACAGACCGCGAGATGGACGGGCCGGCCCGCGCGGCCCACATTGAGCAGCGCCACCACCCGCGCGGTCTCGG
The DNA here is from genome assembly GCF_042870175.1 of Streptomyces sp. NPDC006643. NCBI lineage: Bacteria > Bacillati > Actinomycetota > Actinomycetes > Kitasatosporales > Streptomycetaceae > Streptomyces > Streptomyces sp. NPDC006643. Next base: position 139,204 of record NZ_JBIAHA010000011.1, read on the forward strand.
ATCCCGTACTGGCGTCCAGGGCGAGGGCCACGGCGGAGACGGCAGAGGTGAGGCCGAAGACCAGGATGGGACGCTGCTGCCGCCACAGCAGGGGCACGCAGAACGCCGCCATCAGGACGAGCAGCAGCGGGACGGACGGGCCCCGGCCGTTCTCCGCGTTCTGGAGGGCGGGGATGCCGATCAGCGCGCAGAACAGCGGCATGGACCAGCGCCTGACCCAGGGCAGGTTCCGGTCCGTCTGCATGGTCCGCCTGAGCATGCGCATGATCAGCACGTCCGAGCGCCGCTCGGCACCGCCCAGCAGCGCCTCGGGCTCGAACAGGGAGCCCGAGCGTTCGGCCGTGGTCGGTGTGGTCACGTCGTACGCCCTCTCGGTACGGGGACCGCCCACCGGTCCCGGGGGGAGTGGGACCGGCGGGCGGGGCGGTCGGTCACAGCGCCGTACGGGCCGTGAGCGGCGGGTCTCCGGGCCGTACGCCCTGCCTCGGATCGTACGGCCGCGGCCTCAGCCCTTCCCGGCAGGCACCGGCTCGGACTCCGTCGCGTCCCGGGGCGACCCGGCCAGCTCACGCCGCAGCTTCTCGCCCTCCACGTCCACATCGGGCAGCAGCCGGTCCAGCCGGCCGGGCAGCGACCAGGCGCGGTGGCCGAGCAGTGCCATGACCGCGGGAACGATGGTCATCCGCACCACGAACGCGTCGAGGAGGACGGCGGCGGCCAGGCCCAGGCCCATCGACTTGATGATCGCGGTGTCGCTGAAGATGAATCCGGAGAACACCGCGATCATGATGACCGCGGCGGCGGTGACCACCCGGGCCCCGTGCCGGAAACCGGCGACGACCGCTTCCCTCGGACCGGCCCCGTGGACGTACTCCTCCCGCATCCGGGTCACCAGGAAGACCTGGTAGTCCATGGCGAGGCCGAACACCACACCGATCATGAAGATCGGCAGGATGCTCACGACCGGGCCGGTCTGGTCGACACCGAGGACGTCCGCGAACCAGCCCTTCTGGAAGACCGCGACGACGACACCGAGGGTCGCGAGGATGCTGAGCAGGAAGCCGGCCGCCGCCTTGAGCGGGACCAGGATCGAGCGGAAGACCACCATCAGCAGGAGCAGCGCCAGGCCGACGACCACGCACAGGTACGGGATCATGGCGTCGCTCAGCTTGTCGGAGATGTCGATGTTCAGGGCGGTGGTGCCGGTGACCATCAGCTCCGCGCCCGTGTCGTCCCGCAGGGCCGCGCCCCGGTCGCGGATGTCGGAGACGAGGTCGACCGTCCGCTCGCTGCTGGGCGCGGAGCCGGGGACGGCGTGGATCAGCGCCACGTCACCGCCCTGGTTGAAGGCGGCGGGGCTGACCGATGCCACGTCGGGAAAGCCGTCGAGCAGGGCCACCGCCTGGTCGGCGGCGGCCTTGGGGTCGGCGCTGCCGCGGGCGTCGACCACGACCGACAGGGGGCCGTTGTAGCCGGGGCCGAAACCGTCGGTGATGGTGTCGTAGGCGATGCGCTGGGTGCTGCCGGGGGTGGCCGACTCGTCGCTGGGCATACCCAGTTCGAGCGACAGGGCGGGCGTGGCGAGCAGCAGCAGGCCCGCGACCGAGGTGACGAGGACCTTGACCGGGTGCCGCAGTACGAACGTCGACCAGCGCACGCCCATGGGCTCGCGCTCCGCCCGCTCGACGGCCCGCTTACGGCGCGACGTGAGCTTCCCCTTCGCGATCCGGCCGCCGGCGAAGCCGAGCATCGCGGGCAGCAGGGTGAGCGCGATGACGACGGCGACGACCACGGCGAACGCGGCGCCGAGCCCGATGTCGGTGAGGATCTTGATACCGATGACACTGAGCCCGGCCAGCGCGATGACCACGGTGAGCCCGGCGAACACCACCGCCGAGCCGGCCGTACCGAGCGCCCGCCCGGCGGCCTCCTCCGGCGTATGCCCCTCCTTCAGCTCACCCAGATAGCGGGAGACGATGAACAGGGCGTAGTCGATGGCGACCGCGAGACCCAGCATCAGTGCCAGCGTGCTCGTGTTGGAACTGAGGTCGATGACCGCGCTCGCGAGAGTGATCGACAGGATGGCCAGGCCGACCCCGAACAGCGCGGTCAGCAGCGGCAGTCCGGCCGCGACCAGCGAACCGAATGTGATGACGAGGACGACGGCGGCGATCAGGATGCCGATCAGTTCGGTGGTGCTCTGGTGGGTCTCCTCGACGACCGCCGTCCCGCCCATGCTGACCCCGAGCCCGGCCCGCTCGCCGCGCTCGGCGACGTCCGCCAGGTCCTCGCGCGCCCGGTCGCCGACGTCGGAGTCCGCGACCTGGTAGGTCACCTGCGCGTAGCCGATCGTGCCGTCCTCGCTGACGGCGCCGCCGGTGTACGGGTCGGCCACCGCCTTCACCTGGTGGGCCTTCCCGAGCGCTGCGACCAGGGACTCGACCTCGGCCCGGTAGGGACCGGACGTCAGCTTCTGCCCGTCCGGCGCCTCGAAGACCACACGCGCGGTGGCCCCGTCGGCCGAGGCCTGCGCGAACTCCCCCTTCAGCAGGTCCAGCGCCTCCTGGGACTGGGTGCCGGCGATGCTGAAGGTGTCCGTCGTCTTGCCGGACACCCCCGAAGCACCGATGCCGACGACCGCCAGGACGGCTATCCACAGCGCGAGGACAAGCCTTCGCCGCTGGAACGAGAACCGGCCGAGCCGGTAGAGGAACGTGGCCACGGAGAACCCCCGGGAGGCGTGCAGAGGACGGGACAGGGCCGTGCTTCCGGCCCGCCCACCACGCTAGGAACACCTCGCCGCCGTTCCCCCCGTCCACGGAGGCGTATCCACCGCCCGGCACCGGTACCCCGGTGCCGCCCGCCCCTCCTCCTCAAGACGTAGCACCGGTCAGACCGCCGCGCGCAGCTCCGCGTACAGCTCCGGTCCCGACCACGTACGCGGCGCGCTCTCCGCCTCGCGCACCAGGGCGGCGAGCCGCGCGTTCGCGGGGGCGCCCAGTCCGTGAGCGGCGGCGAGGGCGACGATCTCTCCCTGGAGGGAGTCGATCTCCGTGGGCCGGCCGCGCTGGAGGTCCTCCCACATCGAGGAGCGCGCGTGGGCGTCGATCCGCAGGGACGCCGCCGCTGCCCGGCGGAAGAGCGCGTCGGGCAGCCCGAGCAGATACGGGGTGAGGCCCGGCGCCACCGGGCCGAGGCGCGCGGGGGTGATCCCGGCGGCCCGGTAGACGGCCAGTGCCTCGCGCTGGCAGAGGGCGAGACAGCGGCGGTACGCCCGCATGCCGAGCTGATCGCGCAACGGCAGCCCGGAGAGGGCGTTGCACGCGTTGTTGAGATTCATCAGCAGCTTGGCGTGCTGCACCTCGCGCATGTCGGTGCGCGCCTCGACGGCCAGGCCCGCCCCACGCAGGGCGGCGAGGAGCCTGTCGTCGGCCTCGGTCATGAGCGTGCCCGGCATCCCCTGGTGCACGGTCCCCGGCTCGGACCCCACCACGTTGTACGGGACCATCCCGGCGAGCACGGTGCGCGCGGGCAGCGCGGCACGCAGGACGGCGGGGTTGTGCAGCCCGTTCTGGAAACTCACCACGACGGCGCCGGCCGCCAGATGCCCGCCGACATCCCTGGCGGCGGCCTCGGTACCGGCGCTCTTCACGGTGACCAGCACATAGTCGGCACCGGCCACGGCGGCCGGCCCGGTGGCCAACGTCAGCCGCTCCGGCGCGAGATGCACGACATCCCGCCCGGCGACACTGAGCCTGAGCCCCCGCTCCCGCAACACCCCCATCCCGGCCGCCCGCCCGACGAACACCACGTCGTACCCGGCGGCGACGAGATGCCCCCCAAGATGACACCCGATACTTCCGGCACCGAACACGGCGAAGCGGGGCCTGGTCACCGCTCCTCGACCGCGAGTTCGGCCGTGGGGGCGGTGGTCATGGGGGCGGTGGCCGTGGGCGTCTTCGGTGGGGTTGCCGTGGCTCGTAGTGTGTCGAAAGCCGCCGCCGTCGGGCCGGCCGGTTCGGCCTGGTAGACGACCAGTTGCTGGTGCGCGGCGCCGTTGACCGTGAAGGCCGCGAACTTGATGTGCAGGTCCCCGACCTCGGGGTGCTTGAGGTGTTTGCCTTCCTGGGACTTGCTCTTGACCTCGTGCGTCCCCCACAGCTCGGCGAACTCCTCGCTCCGGGCCGACAGATCGGCCACGACGGCTGCGATACGGGGCGATTCGGGATCGTGGCCGTAGGCGGCCCTGATCTCCGCGACGCAGGAGTGCGCGGCCCGCTCCCATTCCTGGTAGAACTCGCGCCCCGCCGGGTCGGCGAACACCATGCGGGCGAGGTTGTCGAACCGGGTGAACCCTGCGTGGAGCGCCACGGCCAGGGAGTTGGCGGCCAGGATGTCGAGGGCGGGCCCGACCACGAAGGCCGGGGTGTGCTGCCAACCGTCCATCAGCTGGAGCAGTTGTGCGCTGACCTCCGACTCGTCCCGGTCCCGGGGGCGCTGCGAGGCGGTGAGGCAGAGGCGGTTGAGGTGGTCGGCGGCCTCCGCGTCCAGTTTCAGGGCCTGCGCCACGGCTTCCAGGACTTGCGGGGACGGGCTGTTCTCGCGGCCCTGTTCGAGCCTGATGTAGTAGTCGGAGCTGACTCCGGCGAGCAGCGCGACTTCCTCTCTGCGCAGTCCGGGCACCCGACGCCGGCCGTATTCGGGCAGACCGACATCGTGAGGCTTGAGCGCCTCTCGGCGGGCTCTGAGGAAATCACCCAGGGGTGTCCCGTTGCTCATGCCGTCAAGATTAGACGCGTCACCGCTGAAGAGAAGTGCCGGCGAACGTAAAATAACAGCAGGTCGTACGGCTCGTACGCAGAGTAGTTCCGTGGCCGCAGAGTAGTTCCGTGGCGCATCCGTAAATGCCGCCCCTCCGCCGCCCACGCTCGCGCGCCTGGTGGCCGCCCGAACCTGGGTGTGACGCACCCACCGTGGGCAGCCCATTTCCGGGCGTTTTCCACCTAGCCTCGACGGTATGGCCAATGACACGCGCCCCGACCCGGTTGAAGGGCTGGGTCACTTTCTGCGCTCGAAGAGGGAACGTCTCAGCCCCGCGGACGCGGGGCTGCCCACCACCGGCCGCCGCAGGGTGCCCGGCCTGCGCCGGGACGAGGTCGCGACGCTCGCGGGTGTCAGCCCGAGTTACTACGGCCGGCTCGAACAGGGCCGTGAACTCAAGCCCTCACCGCGGGTCCTGGACTCGCTGGCCCGGGTGCTGCGGCTCGGCGACGAGGAGCGGCGGGAGCTGTTCCTGCTCGCGCCACCGGCGGCCCGCCGCACGAAGTCCCCGTCCCGGGTCGAGCGGGTCCGTCCGCATCTGCGGCAGCTGATCGAGAGCTGGACCAGCACGCCGGCCTTCATCATCGGCCACGCCCAGGACCTGCTGGCCGCCAACGCGTTGACCGACGTCCTGTACCGCGACTTCGCGCGGCGCGACAACGTGCTGCGCATGCTCTTCCTGGATCCCGCCGCGAAAACGCTCTACCGCAACGCGGACCGGGCCAAGCATCGCGCGGTCGCCGACCTCCAGACCACCGCCGCGAACACCCCCGAGGACCCTCGCATCCTGGAGCTGGTGGGGGAACTGTCCGTGCGCAGCGCGGAGTTCCGCTCCCTGTGGGCACGTGAGTACGCCCGGGTGCCGCCCTACGAAGTCAAGCGGATGCACCACTCCCTCGTGGGGGAGCTGGAGTTGCGGCACGAGGCGCTCAGCATCCGCAGCGCTCCCGGGCAGCAGCTCATCGTCCTGCACGCGGAGCCCGGCTCCCCCTCCGCGGACGCCTTGGCCCTGCTGGGCTCCATCGGCGCACCCGGCGCTTCCGACGCTTCCGGAGCTTCCGACGCCTCCGACGCACCTGAGCGGCAGAAGCCCGCCCGATAGTCGCGTCGTTTCCTGGGTGCGGGACTCCCAGGAAAAGCACAGCCTTCATACCGCGGTGGCCGACGGACAGACTCTTTCACGTCAGCAGGAAATCCCCGGCAAGGGGAAACGATGAAAGGCTTTCTCATGGCTACGTGGTTTGTCACCGGCGCTTCCCGTGGAATCGGTGCCGAAATCGCCCGCACCGCTCTCGCAGGTGGAAACAACGTGGTGATCGGCGTACGGAATCCCGAGCGCGTGCCGGACGATCTGAAGAATTCGGAACAGGTTTTCGCGGTCGCTCTGGATGTCACGGACAACGACAGCATCCCGCGGGCCGTCCAGGCCGCCGTGGACCGCTTCGGCGGCATCGACGTGCTCGTCAACAACGCGGGGCGCGGCCTGCTCGGCGCGGTGGAGGAGATCACCGACGCCGAGGCCCGGTCGCTGTTCGACCTGAACGTCTTCGGACTGATCAACGTCACCCGCGCCGTACTGCCCGTCATGCGTGAGCAGGGATCCGGCAAGCTCGTGCACATCGGCTCCCGTTCGGGTTTCGAGGGTGAGCCGGGCGTCGGCCTCTACTGCGCGTCGAAGTTCGCCGTCGCCGGGATCAGCGAGTCCCTCGCCGTCGAGATGGCCCCGTTCGGCATCCAGTCGATGGTCGTCGAGCCGGGCGTGTTCCGTACCGACTTCCTCGACGCCAGTTCCCTGTCGGTGGCCGGGGACCGTATCGCCGACTACGACGGCACCCCCGCGCACGTGACGCTGGACTGGATCGACCAGGCCAATCACGCGCAGCTCGGTGACCCCGTCAAGGGCGCCGCCCTCATCGTCGAGGTCGCCTCGACCGAGAAGCTGCCCACGCACCTCTACATGGGGCGCGACACGCTTGAGCGGCTGGAGGTCAAGTACCAGCAGATGCGGGACGACCTCGCCCCGTGGCGCGAGAAGTCCGCCGCCACCGCGCACAGCGACGCCGCCTGACGCACGACCGCACGACCGCACGACCGCACGACCGGGCAGCACCACCGCTCAGCGCCCGGCGCCCGTACACCCCACTCACACAGATTGAGGTCTCGTCATGTCCGCTGCTCTGCTCACCGGTACCCCCCTCGCCGGCCGTGTCGCTGTCGTCTCCGGCGCCTCCAGCGGCATGGGCGCCGTCACCGCCCGGCGCCTGGCCGAACTCGGTGCCACCGTGGTCGTACTGGCCCGGCGCAAGGACCGCCTCGACGACGTGGTCAAGAACATCGAGGCCGCGGGCGGCACCGCGCTCGCCCTGGCCGTCGACGTCACCGACCGCGAGGCCGTCCTCGGTGCCGCCCAGCGGGTCGAGGCCCGCTTCGGCAAGGCCGACCTGGTGTTCAACAACGCCGGTGTCCAGCTCATCTCCGGCATCGAGGAACTCAAGGTCGACGAGTGGCAGCGCCAGATCGACCTCAACATCACCGGTCTGATGAACGTCATCGCCGCGTTCGTGCCCCATCTGACGGACTCGGCCGCCCGGGGCAGGCCCGCCGACCTGATCAACACCTCGTCCATCGCGGCCACCCGCATCCTGGCGAAGTTCTCCGTCTACTCGGGCACCAAGGCCTACATCAGCCATCTCACGCGGCTGTTGCGCGTGGAGCTCGGTCAGAAGATGGTCCGCGTGGCCACGATCGAGCCCGGCATGGTCGACACCGAGCTTCCCGACCACGTCACCGACCCCGACGCCTCCAAGCTGATGGCCGACCTCATCCACGACATCGACGTCCTCCAGGGCGCCGACGTCGCCGAGACCGTCGCCTTCATGGCCTCCGTGCCGCGTCACGTCAATCTCACCGAGATCACCATCCTGCCCACCGCCCAAGCCGTCTGAATCCCGTACCCGGCGGGGGAGGAACAGCCGAGCGCTGTTCCTCCCCCGCCGTGTCGCGTCCGCGGAGACGGGCGCCGGCACGACCGCCCACCATCGAGAAACACGAGGAGTACGCGATGAACGTCGCCCGTACGCACACCCAGCCCTGGAACAGCGAAGCCTTCGACGCGATCATCTCGAACGAGGCGGGGCGTCCCGTCCTGTTCACCAACGCCCGGGTCCTGACGGCGGACCCGCTGATCGGCACCATGCCCGGCGCCGATGTCCTGCTGGTGGGCGCCCTGATCGTCGGTGTCGGCCCCGGCATCGTGACGGCGGCGCAGGACGACAACGCCATCGTCGTCGACTGCACGGGCACGACCGTCGTACCGGCCGTCGTGGACACCGTCGCCCTGGCCGGCGGACGCGGCCGACGTTCCGCATACGTGGCCACGCTCACGCCGGGGAACGTGGGCGACCTACTCGTCGTACCCGACGAACTCGCCCCCGACATCCTGAGCGCGCACACCGCACTTCTGTCCCGCCCGGACCAGGTCCGCGCCCTGGTCGCGGCGGGCGAGCCCGTCATCTGGGCCGGAGCCGACGCCCCCGGCCACCCCACCGCGCCCGAGGCGGGAACCCCCGACGCCCAGGACCTGACCGGCAGCGCGCGGACAGGCGTCTGGGTCGACAGAAACGACTTCCTGCACCAGGAACTCACCGCCGACGGCCGCTACGACGAGACCCGGGGCGGCCGTCCGCACGCCTATCAGGGCCGGTACTGGATCGACGGCGACCGCATCGACTACCTGGACGACCTGGGCTTCTGGGCGTTCGGAGAGTTCCGGGGCGAGGAACTGCACCACGCGGGCTACGAGATGCGCCAGCGCTGAGACAGAGCAAAGCTCCAGCCCTTCGCCCGGTCGCGGGCGGAGGGCTGGAGCTTTGCTCCGTACGTTTCCCGGCGCTCAGCTCGCCGGGGTGTTGAGCACATAGGTGCGCGAGGCGTCGACCTCGGCGCGCAGCGCGGGGAGATCCACGTCGAGCACCCGGCCGTCCCACTTACGGGGCTGCCCGTCGATGAGAACGGCCGTGATGTTACGGGCGTCGGAACCCAGCACCAGGGTGCCGATGGGGTCGTTGAGCGGCATGTTGTTGAGATCCTCGGCCTGGACGACCAGCAGGTCGGCCTTCTTTCCGGGAGTGAGGGAGCCGGTGACGGCGCCCAGGCCGTTGGTCCGGGCGCCCTGGAGGGTGGCGAAGTCCAGGACGTCGTGCGCGGTGATACGGGAGGGCGCGGCGTCTGTTCCGTACGCGCCGTCCGTTCCGTACGCGTCGTCCGTTCCGTACGCGCCGTCCCTTCCGTACGCGCCGTTGACCGCGCGCATCCGCTGGATCGCGAGCAGGGCCCGCATCTGGGTGAACATGTCGCTGGCGAGGGCGACTTCGACGTCGATGCTCAGTCCGGGCCGGATACCGACGGCGAGCGCCTCGTCCACCGCGGGGATCGCCGTCTCCAGCCCGATCTGCGCGTCGGACGTGGGCGCCAGCGCGACCGTGGTGCCGGACTCCCCCATGGCCCGCCACGCCTCGGCGGTCAGACCGGTGGCGTGGATCAGGGTGACGTCGGGGCCCAGGATGCCGTGCTCGGCCCAGGACAGCACGGCATCCGACGAGGGCTTGCCGAAGACGGCGTCGACACTGACGCCGATGCCCAACTCGGCCGCCGTACGGGCGAGTTCGGGACCGTACGCGAGGGCGGGGCCGGCGATCTCGTCGGTGGAGAGCGCTGCGATACGGAGGGTGAGCAGCTGGTCGTCACTGCTGAAGTACTCGCTCCTGAGCCGGGTCAGGTCGGCCGGCCACTGCCGGTCCCATTCGCCGAAGTGCGGTCCCATCGAGGCGTGGACGCCCCGGATGCCGGTGTCCCGGAGGGCCTCGATCGCGGCGTCGGAGTGCTCGCGGCTACGGGAGTTGTGGGAGAAGTCGAGCATGGTGGTGATGCCGCTGTCGATCGCGGTCAGCGCCGCCAGCCTGGTGCCGGTGTACATGTCCTGCGGGCGGTAGACGGTGGCGTATCCGGCGAGTGTGGACATCACGTACGCGCCGAGGTCGTCGACGTCCGGCATGATCCGGCGCAGCTGCGCTTCCCAGGCGTGCCGGTGGGTGTCGACCAGGCCGGGGGCGAGGATGGTGCCCGAGGCGTCGACGATCACGGCACCGTCCGCGCTCAGGTCCTGGCCGATCGCGGCGATGGAGTCGCCCTCGACGAGCAGGTCGCTGTCGTGCAGGATCCCCACGTCGGGATCCATGGTGACGACGGTGGCGCCGGTGAACAGGACGCGCCGCCCCGGATCGGACGACCGGCGCAGCAGCTGCTCAAGAAGGCCGGCGCCGACGGTGGCATCGGTATGCATGACGGGGCCCCTTTCGGGTGGTGGTGAGGGTGGGCCGAGCGGCCTGCGGCCAAGACTCGATCCCCACCCCCACGCGAACCAGACCGCGCTTTCCCTAGGTACGGCACACCCAGGACAGCCCCGTGGGCCCCGCCCGCCCCCGGAGACGGTGCGTCAGATCACGGCGAGCCGGTCCACCAGCAGCTCCACCCGCGACTCGGTGTCCCCCGGTGGCAGCCTGCCCGACCGGGTCAGGGTCGCCACCCCGTGCAGGGACGCCCAGAACACCTCGGTGAACAGCCCCGGGGCGACTCCGTCCCCGGTGACCTCGCCGAGGCACTCCAGCAGCGCGGCGAAAGCGTCCTTGAGAGGTTCCGGGGTGTCCTCCTGTGCGTACGCGAGGCCGCCGTCGAGCTGGAAGATGGCGTCGTAGACCGCCGGGTTGCGTTCGGCGAAGTCCAGGTACGCGCGGGCGAGGGCGTACACGCGGGCGCGCGGGCCGTCCGCGGCGGCGGTGGCGGCCCGCACCGCCGAGGCCAGCTCCGTGGAGCCCTGGAGCGCGACGGCGCCGATGATCTCGCGTTTGCCGCGGAAGTGGCTGTAGAGGACGGGCTGGCTGTACTCGATGCGCTCGGCCAGCCGGCGGGTGGTGACCGCGTCCCAGCCCTGCTGCTCGGCGAGTTCACGGGCCGTCGCCACGATGAGGCGCTCGCGGACCGCCCGTTCGCGCTGCTTGCGTTCCTGTACCGACATAGCCCGATCCTAGCATCGCTAGACAATCGAGCGGCAGCAGTACTAGCGTAGCTTCATCATCTAGCGCCGCTAGATTTCAGAAGGGTCAGAAGGGATCGTCATGCTCAACGCGCTTCAGGTCATCACCACCGTGGTCGTCGGCCTGATGGTGGGGGTGGAGTTCTCCGTCGCCTTCGTCATCAACCGGATCCTCGACGCCCTCCCCGAGGACAGTGGCCAACTCGGCCGCGCCCACGGGGGCCGGATGCTCGGCGCGGTGATGCCGGTCTGGTACATCACCTCGCTGGTCCTCGCCGCGGCCTGGGCCGTCGCCGGGTGGCACCACCACGGCACCGGCCTCGTCGTCACCGCCGGCGGGCTGCTGATCGTCAGCGTGATCATGTCGATCCTGCTGCTCGTCCCGATCAACAACCAGGGCAAGACATGGACCCCTGAGAACCGGCCCGCCGACTGGAAGCGGCAGATGAACCGCTGGGACCGCTTCCACTACGCCCGCGTCGCCGTCATCGTCGCGGCCTTCACCCTGCTGGTCGCCGCTCTCGCCTGAGCCAGCAGGGGCCCGGCTGCCTAGAAGAAGTGCTTACGGCCACCCACGGCGCGCCCGGTGGAACCGAGCAGCCACAGGACGGCACCGATCAGAACGAGTACACCGCCGATGGTCGTCAGGAGGGACATACCGACCGCGAGGCCGATGATGAGCAGAATGAGGCCAAGAAGAATCATGGTGTTCCCAATCTCCAGGTCTTCGAAGTACGACGCCCGACAAACCGATCAGCCGCCGCACTCTTACGGATCCCGGGTACCCCGCATTCCCGAACGAAACCAGGCCGCCCCGAAGACCACACCGCGCCCGCCGTAACGCACCGGTCCGGAACCGGACAAGGAAAAGGCTCGACCCCTCGGGGCCGAGCCTTTTTCGTCCCGCGTGATTGCCGGATCAGCGACGCGTCACCAACCCGCCCGCTACACGTTGAAGCGGAACTCCACCACGTCCCCGTCCTGCATCACGTAATCCTTGCCCTCCATACGGGCCTTGCCCTTCGCGCGGGACTCGGCGACCGAGCCCGCCTCCACCAGGTCCGCGAAGGAGATGACCTCCGCCTTGATGAAGCCCTTCTGGAAGTCGGTGTGGATCACGCCGGCCGCCTCCGGGGCCGTCGCGCCCTGTTTGATCGTCCAGGCGCGGGTTTCCTTGGGGCCTGCCGTGAGGTACGTCTGGAGGCCCAGGGTCGCGAAGCCGACGCGGCCGAGGGTGGCGAGGCCGGGTTCGTCCTGGCCCATGGACTGGAGCAGCTCCAGGGCCTCCTCGTCGTCGAGTTCGATGAGTTCGGACTCGATCTTGGCGTTCAGGAAGATCGCCTCGGCCGGGGCGACGAGGGCGCGCTGTTCGTTCTTGAAGTCCTCGTCGACCAGTTCGTCCTCGTCGACGTTGAAGACGTACAGGAAGGGCTTGGTGGTGAGCAGGTGCAGCTCGTGGAGGAGGCGGCCCTTCTCCGTGCCCGCCGAGATGCCCGCGGCGAAGAGCGTCGCGCCCGCTTCGAGGATCTTCTGGGCCTCCTCGACGGCCGCCAGGACGGCGACCTTCTCCTTCTGGAGGCGGGACTCCTTCGTCAGGCGCGGGACGGCCTTCTCGACCGACTGGAGGTCGGCGAGGATCAGCTCGGTGTTGATCGTCTCGATGTCGTCCTTCGGCGAGACCTTGCCGTCGACGTGCACGACGTTCTCGTCCTTGAAGGCCCTGATGACCTGGCAGATCGCGTCGGACTCACGGATGTTCGCGAGGAACTTGTTGCCCAGGCCCTCGCCCTCCGACGCGCCGCGCACGATGCCCGCGATGTCGACGAAGTCGACGGTCGCGGGGAGGATCTTCTGCGAGTCGAAGATCTTGGCGAGGACGGCCAGACGCGGGTCGGGGACACCGACGACGCCGACGTTGGGCTCGATCGTGGCGAACGGGTAGTTGGCCGCCAGCACGTCGTTCTTGGTCAGGGCGTTGAACAGGGTCGACTTGCCGACATTCGGCAGACCGACGATTCCGATCGTGAGCGACACGTTGGCGACTTCCTGAAGTGAGGACTGGCTGGGCCTGTACGGCCGGGGTGGCCGCCCGGATGGGGGCCGATCCCCCAGTTTACGGGCGGGCCGCCCCGGCGGCCGACGGCAGCCGGTACGGCAGATGGCGGCACCCTTCGGCGCGACACGCCCAGCGTCCGTCGAACGCAACGCCAAGGTCGCCCAAAGGGCGTGTCCATCGCCTGAATCCGGCACCCGCGCGACCTAGGTTGTTCCGGTGGAGCAGCACAGGACACGTCCCCCCCAGCGCCGGCCGAGGCCGCCGCAGAGCCCTCCCCCCGCCGCCGTCTACCGCGTTCCCGCGCCGACCGCGCGCCGGGTGCCGCCGGTCGTGCTCACCCTGCGCAGACTGCCCAATCCCCGGCTGACCGGGCTGGGCGCCGGGCTCTTCGCCACCGCCACGATGTTGGTGATCGGCTGCCTGGACGAGTTGCTGTTCGACGGTGAGCCCCTGGTGTACGGGGTGCTGTTCCTGCCGGTCAGCGCGTTGACCGCGCTCTGGGTGCGGACCGCCGATCTGGTCACCGCCCCCATCAGTGTGCCGATCGCCTTCGCCTTCGGCACGCTTCCGATCTCCGGCGGTACGGGCGGCTTCGGCGGACAGACGATGGCCGTCGTCACCGCGCTCGCCGTGCAGGCGGGCTGGCTGTACGGCGGGACGCTCATCGCCGGGGTCATCGCCTCCGTACGGAAGATCCGCCAGATGGGCCGCAGGCAGCGCGCCCGCGATCTCGCCACGCGCGGTGCCGGCGCCGGTGCCGGTGCCGGCGCCGGTGCCGGTGCCGGTGCCGGTGCCGGTGCCGGTGCCGGTGCCAACGTCGGCGCCGGCCCTTCCGCTGCCGCGAGCCCGAGTCAGAAGGCGGGACGCGGTCCGGGAGCGAAGGCCGGCGCGAAGGCGGGGGCCAAGGCCGGCGCCGCCGGGACGGCCGTCCGGCGCGGTTGACGGTGATCGGCGCGCGCCGGAGGATCCCCCCGGCGCGCGCCTCGGTCTCAGCGCTGCTCCGCCGCCATCATCGCCGCTCCCACGATTCCCGCGTTGTTCTGAAGCTCCGCCGGAACGATCTCCGCCTTGACGCCCTCGATGAGCGGGATGAACTTGTCCGCCTTGCGGCTGACGCCGCCGCCGATGATGAACAGCTCCGGCGAGAACAGCATCTCCAGATGGGCGAGATACTTCTGCACCCGGTGCGCCCAGTGGTGCCAGCTCAGATCGTGGTCGTCCTTGGCCTTCGTCGACGCGTGCTTCTCCGCGTCGTGGCCGTTCAGCTCCAGATGCCCCAGCTCGGTGTTCGGGACGAGCCTGCCGTCGATGAAGAGCGCGCTGCCGATCCCCGTACCGAAGGTCAGCAGGAAGACGGTGCCGTGGCGGCCCTTGCCGGCGCCGAAGGTCATCTCGGCCACCCCCGCCGCGTCGCCGTCGTTGAGGATCGTGACGGGCAGTTTCAGCCGGTCGCCGAGCAGTTCGCCCGCGTCCAGATCGATCCAGCCCTTGTCGACATTGGCGGCCGTGCGGACCACGGAGCCCGTGACGACCCCGGGAAAGGTGATGCCGACAGGGCCCGACCAGTTGAAGTGCTCGACCACCTCGGCGACACAGCCGACCACGTCGTCAGGCGTGGCCGGCTGCGGGGTGAGCACTTTGTGGCGCGGCTCTGCCAGTTCGCCGCGCTCCAGGTCCACGGGCGCGCCCTTGATGCCAGAGCCGCCGATGTCCACTCCGAAGACGTTCATGGACGCAACGTTACGGGGAGATGACCACGCTGAACTACTTCTCGGCCAAGGCGGCGGCCTCCGCGCGCAGATCGCGGCGCAGCTCCTTCGGCAGTGAGAAGACGATCGACTCCTCGGCCGACTTGACGATCTCGACGTCCTCGAAGCCGTGCCCCGAGAGCCATTCCAGGACACCCTCGACGAGGATCTCGGGGACGGACGCGCCGGAGGTGACGCCGACCGTGCCGACGCCCGTCAGCCAGGCCTCGTCGATCTCGTCGGCGGAGTCCACCAGATGGGCGTCGCGGGCGCCTGCGCCGAGGGCGACCTCGACCAGCCGTACGGAGTTGGACGAGTTCTTCGACCCGACCACGATGACCAGGTCCGCGTCGGCGCCCATCTGCTTGACGGCGATCTGCCGGTTCTGCGTGGCGTAGCAGATGTCGTCGCTCGGCGGCGCGATGAGCTGCGGGAACTTCTCCTTGAGCTTGTCGACCGTCTCCATCGTCTCGTCCACGGAGAGCGTCGTCTGGGAGAGCCAGACCACCTTGGACTCGTCGCGCACCTCGACGTTGGCGACGTCGTCGGGTCCGTCGACCAGCGTGATGTGGTCGGGGGCCTCGCCGGAGGTGCCGATGACCTCCTCGTGGCCGTCGTGGCCGATCAGCAGGATGTCGTAGTCCTCGGCGGCGAAGCGGACGGCTTCCTTGTGGACCTTGGTGACGAGCGGGCAGGTCGCGTCGATGGTCGCGAGCCTGCGGTCGGCGGCCTCGTCGTGGACGACGGGGGCGACACCGTGGGCGGAGAACATGACGATCGATCCCTCGGGGACCTCCGCCGTCTCCTCGACGAAGATCGCGCCCTTCTTCTCAAGGGTCTGTACGACGTACTTGTTGTGCACGATCTCGTGGCGGACGTAGATCGGCGCCCCGTACTGCTCCAGGGCCTTCTCCACGGCGATCACGGCACGGTCGACGCCCGCGCAGTAACCACGGGGCGCGGCGAGCAGGACACGTTTGCCGGCGCGGCGCGTGTCGTCTCCACTCGGGGTGGCGGCGGGCGGCGGGCTGGGCGTAGCAGTCATGCCCACCATCGTAAGGCCGCCCAGAAGAGGCGGGAGATCACCTCTCGGGCCGAGACTGGGCCTACGTGATCGACGGAGGGACGCGATGGCCGACAGCGGTGCGGGCGATGCGGACGGTACGGATCCTCGTGACGACGACGGCGGCTTCGGCAGGAAACCGGGTCCCGGCGCGCCTCGGGCCGGTTCGGCCAGGGACGGCGGGGATGCCTTCGATACCGGGAATGCCCTGGACGGCGGCGGGCTGCGGCGCACGCTCGGGTTCCGCGATCTCGTCGTGTACGGGCTGCTGTTCATCGCGCCCATGGCCCCCGTCGGCGTGTACGGCACGCTCGACGCCAAGTCGCACGGCGCCGTTGCCCTCGTCTATGTGTTCGCGACCGTCGCCATGGCGTTCACGGCCTTCAGTTACGCGCAGATGATCCGGGTCGCCCCGCAGGCCGGCTCGGTCTTCGCGTACGCGCGCAAAGGGCTCGGCGAGGGGCCGGGGTTCATCGCCGGGTGGATGGCGATGCTCGACTATCTGCTGATCCCGGCCGTCGCGTATCTCTTCGCCGGTATCGCGATGGAGGCGCTGGTGCCCTCCGTCGACCGGTGGATCTGGACCGGGATCGCGGTCGTGATCACCACGCTGCTCAATCTCTGGGGGGTGCGGGCCGCCGCGCGTGTCGGCTTCTTCGTCCTGGCGATGGAGATCGTGGTGCTGGCGGTGTTCGTGGTGTCGGCGATCGTGGTGCTCGTACGGGACGGGGCCACGCGGGACTGGCTGTCACCCCTCACCGGCGACCTGAGCTTCTCCCTGACGGCGGTGCTGAGCGCCGTGTCGGTCGCCGTGCTGTCGTATCTGGGCTTCGACGCGATCGCCTCGTTCGCCGAGGAGGTGACGGGCGGCTCGCGGAAGGTGGCGCGGGCGGTCCTCTTCTGTCTGGCGCTCGCCGGGGTCCTGTTCGTGGCGCAGACCTATCTCGTCGCCCTCCTCGAACCGCTCAGCTCGGCGCAGCTGGCGGCCGACCCGGTCAAGCAAGGGTCGGCCTTCTACGACGCCGTGGACGCCTCTGTAGGAACGTGGCTGCACGACCTGGTCGCGGTGAGCAAGGCGATCGGCGCCGCGTTCGCCGCGCTGGCGGGGCAGGCGGCGGCCGGCCGGCTGCTCTTCGCGATGGGCCGGGAGCGGCGGCTGCCCCGGCTGCTGTCCCGTACGGACGGGGGCACGCCGCGCGTGGCGCTGCTGCTCGCGGCGGTGGTGACCCTGATCGCCGCCGTGTGGGCGGCCAGGCGGGACGACGGGCTCGACCATCTGGTGTCGGTGGTCGACATCGGGGCGCTGACGGCGTTCATCCTGCTGCACGCGTCGGTCGTCGGGTGGTTCGCGGTGCGGCGTATGGAGGGCCCGCCGCGGATCATGGCGCACGTGGTGCTGCCGGTGGTCGGCGCCGGGGTGCTGATCGCGGTGATCGTGGAGGCGACGGGCACGTCGCAGGTGGTGGGCGCGATCTGGCTGGCGGTGGGGCTGGTGGTGCTGGCGGTGCAGTGGCGCCGCCGCGCGGCGATGCCGAAGGCGCCGTAGGGCGTCCCGGCGTGGGCCGTGTTGTCGGAGGCGGCCGATACGCTCGACGGCATGGCTCTCAACACGTCCGCGGACACCCCGCTGCCCGTCGGTGAGGTGTCGCGTCTCATCGGCGGCTGGATCGACCGGCTCGGCGCGATCTGGGTCGAGGGACAGATCACACAGCTGTCCCGCAGGCCCGGTGCCGGGGTGGTGTTCCTGACGCTGCGCGACCCGTCGTACGACATCTCCGTGAGCGTCACCTGCTACCGGCAGGTCTTCGACGCCATCGCCGATGTCGTGTCCGAGGGCGCGCGGGTCGTCGTGCACGCCAAGCCGGAGTGGTACGCGCCGAGGGGGCAGCTGTCGCTGCGGGCCACCGAGATAAAGCCGGTGGGCATCGGCGAACTGCTCGTCAGGCTGGAGCAGTTGAAGAAGTCCCTGGGCGCCGAAGGACTGTTCGCCGCCAGTCGCAAGCGGCCACTGCCCTTTCTGCCGCAGCTGATCGGGCTCGTCTGCGGCCGGGCGTCGGCGGCCGAGCGGGACGTCCTGGAGAACGCGCGCCGGCGCTGGCCGGCCGTCCGCTTCGAGGTGCGCAACACCGCCGTGCAGGGGGTCAACGCGGTGAGCCAGGTCGTCCAGGCGGTCAAGGAGCTGGACGACCTGCCGGAGGTCGATGTGATCGTCGTGGCGCGCGGCGGGGGCAGCGTGGAGGATCTGCTGCCGTTCTCGGACGAGCAGTTGGTACGGGCGGTGGCCGACTGCCGTACGCCCGTGGTGTCGGCGATCGGCCACGAGCCCGACTCCCCGCTGCTGGACCTCGTCGCCGACGTACGGGCGTCGACGCCCACGGACGCGGCGAAGCGGATCGTGCCGGACGTGGGCGAGGAGCTGGACCGGGTGCAGGCGCTGCGGGACCGGGCGCTGCGGACGGTCCAGGGGCTGCTGGACCGGGAGGAGCGCGGGCTCGCCCACGCGCTGGCCCGGCCGGTGATGGAGCGGCCCCGGCGCATGGTGGACGAGCGCGAGAGCGAGATCGACGCGCTGGTCGACCGCAGCCGGCGGGTGCTGCGGCATCTGCTGGACCGCGCGGACTCGGAGCTGTCGCACACCCGGGCGCGTGTGGTGTCGCTGTCGCCGGCGGCGACGCTGGAGCGGGGGTATGCCGTGTTGCAGCGGCCGGACGGGGCGGTCGTCCGCTCCCCGGACGAGGTCGCGGCGGAGCAGGAGCTGCGGGCCAGGGTGGCGGAGGGCGAGTTCACGGTGCGGGTCACCGGGTGAGCCGGGGCGGCCGGGCGAGCCGCGCAGGCAGCACGGCCGGCGCGGGTGCGCCTCTTCACGTATGTCGTTGTCGTAGACCGCACGGATGACCGTGCAGAGGGTGGATGAGATGGCCAAGACGGACAGCGGGACCGCGACGGCCGCCGGTGCGGACGCGCTCGGCTACGAGCAGGCGCGCGACGAGCTGATCGATGTCGTACGACGCCTGGAGACCGGCGGTACGACCCTGGAGGAGTCGCTGGCCCTGTGGGAGCGGGGCGAGGAGCTGGCCAAGGTCTGCCGCCGCTGGCTGGACGGCGCGCGTGCCCGCCTGGACGCCTCGCTGGCCGACCCGGCGCCGCCGGCGGACCCGCAGGAGTGACGCCGCCTCCCGGATCCGGACCCGGGTCCGCGAGGCGTTGTGTCAACAGTGTGTGAAGCGAGTCACCGGCACCCCCGTTTTAGTTGAACCTTCACACATCGAGGCGTACGTTTGGCGACGTCCTTTGATCGATCAACCGGTCGGTCAGTCCGTCCCGGAAGGTACGCCCCCATGTCTTTCGCCCTTGACCCCGCGGCTCAGGACCTCCTCTTCCGCGAGGCCCACACCGCCAACACGTTCACCGACGAGCCGGTGACCGAAGAGCAGATTCAGGCGATCTACGACCTGGTGAAGTTCGGCCCCACCGCCTTCAACCAGACGCCGCTGCGTATCGTCCTGGTCCGCTCCGCCGAGGCCCGCGAGCGCCTCGTCCAGCACATGAGCGACGGGAACAAGCCCAAGACGTCCACCGCCCCGCTGGTCGCGATCTTCGCCGCGGACAACGAGTTCCACGAGGAACTCCCCCACCTCTTCCCGGTGTTCCCCGCCGCCAAGGACGCCTTCTTCTCCGAGCGCCTGGTGCGTGAGCAGAACGCCGGGATGAACGCCGCGCTCCAGGCCGCGTACTTCATCGTCGGCATCCGTGCCGCCGGTCTGGCCGCGGGCCCGATGACCGGCTTCGACCACGCCGGTGTCCAGAAGGAGTTCCTGGACGGCGACCACACGCCCCTGATGGTCGTGAACATCGGCAGGCCCGGCGACGACGCCTGGCGCCCGCGCGCCCCGCGCCTGCCCTTCGACGAGGTCGTCACCACCGTCTGAGCCACGGACGACGGCGCCCGCACCGGTCACGACGTGCCGGGCGCCGGAACGTGCCGGGCGCCGGTCAAAACCCCGCCGGGTGCCCGCCCCGGGTGCCCGTCAGGAGGCGCCGGGGGCCGGCGCCTGCGGCGCCTCGCCGGACTCCAGCGCCTCGGCCATCTCGACCAGCCGCTCGTACGGCGCCGTCCCGGTCACCACCGTCGTCGCCCCCTCGGCGGTGCGCACCAGGGCGTCGTACTTCGGCCCCTCCCACCGCTGCCAGGTCTCGCCGCCCACCCGGGCGCTCTTCCCGGTGTTCTCGGCGTCGTGCGTGACCTTGGCGATGTACTTCTCCGCCGGGCCCGTCGACTGCTCCACGGCCACGTACTCACGGTCGGGATCCAGGAATCCGAGATGCCAGGAGTCGCCGTCCTGCCGCGCGTACGACACGGACGTCGGCTTCCACGACGCCGGCAGGCCCTCCGGCGCCAGCACCGGGTAGGGCGCCGCGCGCTGCGCCGTCGTCAACTCGACCCGGTAGTCCACCGCCTTGAGCGGATCCGCGTCCTCGTCATGCGGGTTGGCGATGTAGATCACGCCGGCGACCGCGACGATGACTCCCATCGACAGGAACATGTCCCGCACCGTCTGTTTGCCTCGCATACCTGCCACCTCCCCATGGTCGCATCCGGGGTTCACGCTCATACGTGGGCCCCTCTGCTCATTTTGTCGACGTACCGATAGAGTCGCAGCACCCTCAATCCGGCCGTCGTCGTACAGAAAGGTGCGTTCCGATGACCGAGCATCAACTCCCGTCCCCGCTGGAGGTCTCTCCGGAGGCCCCCGACCGCAACCTCGCCCTTGAACTCGTACGGGTCACCGAGGCCGCCGCCATGGCGGCCGGCCGCTGGGTCGGACGCGGCGACAAGATCGGCGCCGACGGCGCGGCCGTGAACGCCATGCGCACGCTGGTCTCGACCGTCTCGATGAACGGCGTCGTCGTCATCGGCGAGGGCGAGAAGGACGAAGCGCCGATGCTGTTCAACGGCGAGCACGTCGGCGACGGCACCGGCGCCGAGGTCGACATCGCCGTGGACCCGATCGACGGCACCACGCTCTGCGCCAAGGGCATGCACAACGCCATCGCCGTGCTCGCGGCGGCCGACCGCGGCGCCATGTTCGACCCGTCGGCGGTCTTCTACATGGACAAGCTGGTGACCGGGCCCGAGGCCGCCGACTTCGTGGACATCAACGCCCCGGTCTCGGTCAACATCCGCCGCGTCGCGAAGGCGAAGCGCTCGGCCCCCGAGGACGTCACCGTGGTCATCCTCGACCGCCCGCGTCACGAGGGCATCGTCAGGGAGATCCGCGAGACGGGGGCGCGGATCAAGTTCATCTCGGACGGCGACGTGGCCGGCTCGATCATGGCCGTACGCGAAGGCACCGGCGTCGACCTGCTGATGGGCATCGGCGGCACCCCCGAGGGCATCATCTCGGCGTGCGCGATCAAGTGCCTGGGCGGCACCATCCAGGGCAAGCTCTGGCCGAAGGACGACGCCGAGCGGCAGCGGGCGCTGGACGCCGGGCACGACCTGGACCGGGTGCTGTCGACGAACGACCTCGTCAGCGGCGACAACGTGTTCTTCGTCGCGACGGGCATCACGGACGGCGAGTTGCTGCGCGGGGTGCGCTACCGGTCGGAGACCGCGACCACCCAGTCGATGGTGACGCGCTCCAAGTCCGGCACGATCCGGCAGATCGACTCGACGCACCGGCTGTCGAAGCTGCGCGCGTACAGCACGATCGACTTCGACCGCGCGAAGTAGCGAGCGTCCGACCGCGCGAAGCAGCGACCCGCGCGGTTCGGCGCGGTTCAACTTCGCCCGCGCGCTGATCGGCGACGCGCGAAACCGGGGCGCTCCTCATGTGCGGCAGGAGCGCCCCGGTCACACCGGTCGAGTGGGCCGGGCGGTCAGCCCGCGGCGGCGATCCGGCCCGTGGCCGATGCCGCGTTCCGCAGCTCCACCTCACGGCGCCTGCGGCGCGCCAGCACCACACGGCGCTCGGCGGCGGTCAGGCCGCCCCACACCCCGTACGGCTCCGGCTGGAGCAAGGCGTGTTCGCGGCAGTCGACCAGCACCGGGCAGCGCGCGCAGACCCGCTTCGCGGCCTCCTCGCGCGCGAGCCTCGCGGCCGTCGGCTCCTTGGACGGGGCGAAGAACAACCCGGCTTCGTCGCGGCGGCACACCGCCTCTGAATGCCAGGGTCCGGCCTGATCCTCCCGAGCGGGACTCCGCTGGGTTGGTACGGCGGCGACCTGCAGCGGCTGATGCGGCAATGGCAGCACGGTCCACTCCTGACGACGGCTTCGCGAGCGAGAGACGATGCAGCAGTCCCTACCCGCTGTACGCACGCCTAAGCACTGAGTGGCACTGAGATGCGACCCGCGGAACGCCGTACGGAGGCCGTGCGAACCGTCGGACACCCGGGCCCCAACAGACCTGAGGCCGCCCCGACCTGGCCTCGGACCCATCACCGACTCGCTCCGGCCGCAGGCCAACCGGAACGGGAAGCGGAAGAGATCAACCGTCCGGAGACCGGGGTTCAGTGCCCGAGATGCTTGCGCAGCCGCCTGTTGAGATCCGCGATGAATTTGCCGCGCTTCGGCTTGGCCTCGATGCTGCCGAAGACCGAGTAGCCGTTGACGACCACGACCGGGGCGTCCGGCTGTGTGCCCTCCAGCGTGGTGACCTCGAAGTTGCCGAAGATGCCGGTGCCGCCGCCGCGCAGCGAGATGTTCTCCGGGACGCGTACCTCGATGGAGCCGAAGATGGCGGTCGCGTTGATCACGGTCGTCCGCTGGGTGAAGATCGCCTCGGTCAGATCGATCTCGATGCCGCCGAAGAGCGCGAAGGCGTTCGTACGGCGGCCGACGCGCCAACGGCCCTTGCGGGTCGAGCCGCTGAAGATCGCGACCAGCGTCTCGGCGGGCTCGGTCTCGTCGTCGGGGCCGTACGTGTGCGGCGACGCGGCCGTACGTCCGCCGGCGGACGTCGCGGGCAAGTCCCTGACCAGCGGCTCCAGTTCACCCATGGTCTTGGCGCGGTAGACGGCGTCGATCCGCTCGGAGTGCTCCTCGGCATCCAGGCGACCGAGCGCGAGGGCTTCCCTGAGGATGTCGGCGATTCGGTCTCGGTCGGCGTCGGAGGCCCGGAGACCGCCGTCGGGCTCCGCCGGGGCGACCGGCTTCTGGGAGTGCTTTTCGAGGTCCACCGCACCAGAGTAGCGAAACGCGATAGATCGCGACTAGGGGGTGACTCGCCGATCGGGCCGGACGAGTGGGCGGAGCCCGGCAACGCGCAGGGGGCAACTCCCGTACCCCCCTCGTTCGCACGGGGCGCGGTCCGGACGCAACGGTCCGCCTCCTACTGAGTCTCACCTCACCCGGACCGTCCGCCCGCCACGTCTTACGCTGAGAGGCGCGCTGCCCGACGAAGGTCAGCCGCCGTCTGTCGAGTGAGGAATGGCCGAAATGCCAGAGTTTGCGTACTCCGATCTGCTCCCCCTGGGAGAGGACACCACGCCGTACCGCCTGGTGACCGCCGACGGTGTCTCCACCTTCGAGGCCGACGGCCGTACGTTCCTCAAAGTCGCCCCCGAGGCGCTGCGCACGCTGGCGGCCGAGGCGATGCACGACATCTCGCACTATCTGCGCCCGGCCCATCTCGCCCAGCTGCGCAGGATCGTCGACGACCCGGACGCGTCGTCCAACGACAAGTTCGTGGCGCTCGACCTCCTGAAGAACGCCAACATCGCCGCCGCCGGGGTGCTCCCCATGTGCCAGGACACCGGCACCGCCATCGTGATGGGCAAGCGCGGACAGCACGTCCTTACGGAGGGCGGCGACGAGGCGGCCCTGTCGCACGGCATCTACGACGCGTACACCAAGCTCAATCTGCGCTACTCGCAGATGGCCCCGCTGACCATGTGGGAGGAGAAGAACACCGGCTCGAACCTGCCGGCGCAGATCGAGCTGTACGCGACCGACGGCGGCGCGTACAAGTTCCTCTTCATGGCCAAGGGCGGCGGCTCGGCCAACAAGTCGTTCCTCTACCAGGAGACGAAGGCCGTCCTGAACGAGACCTCCATGATGAAGTTCCTGGAGGAGAAGATCCGTTCACTAGGTACGGCCGCCTGCCCGCCGTACCACCTGGCGATCGTCGTCGGCGGCACGTCCGCCGAGTTCGCGCTCAAGACCGCGAAGTACGCCTCCGCGCACTACCTCGACGAGCTGCCCGCCGAGGGCTCGCCCACCGGACACGGCTTCCGTGACAAGGAGCTGGAGGAGAAGGTCTTCGAGCTGACCCAGAAGATCGGCATCGGCGCGCAGTTCGGCGGCAAGTACTTCTGCCACGACGTACGGGTCGTACGGCTCCCCCGGCACGGCGCCTCGCTGCCCGTCGCCATCGCCGTGTCCTGCTCGGCGGACCGCCAGGCGGTCGCGAAGATCACCGCCGAGGGTGTCTTCCTGGAGCAGCTGGAGACCGACCCGGCGCGCTTCCTGCCCGACACCACGGACGAGCATCTGGGCCGGGACGACGAGAGCGACGTCGTACGGATCGACCTCGGCCGGCCGATGGACGACATCCTCGCCGAGCTGACCAGGCACCCGGTCAAGACCCGGCTCTCGCTGACCGGGACGCTCGTCGTGGCGCGCGACATCGCGCACGCCAAGATCAAGGAGCGGCTGGACGCGGGTGAGGGGATGCCGCAGTACCTGAAGGACCACCCGGTGTACTACGCGGGGCCCGCCAAGACCCCGGAGGGCTATGCCTCGGGGTCGTTCGGCCCGACGACGGCGGGGCGGATGGACAGCTATGTGGAGCAGTTCCAGGCGGCGGGCGGCTCCAAGGTGATGCTCGCCAAGGGCAACCGCTCGAAGCAGGTGACCGACGCCTGCGGCACGCACGGCGGCTTCTACCTCGGTTCGATCGGCGGCCCGGCGGCGCGGCTCGCGCAGGACTGCATCCGCAAGGTCGAGGTCCTGGAGTACGAGGAGCTGGGCATGGAGGCGGTCTGGAAGATCGAGGTCGAGGACTTCCCGGCGTTCATCGTCGTGGACGACAAGGGCAACGACTTCTTCACCGAGCCCGCGCCGGCGCCGACGTTCACCAGCATCCCGGTGCGCGGTCCCGGCCTCGCCTAGGGCGGGTCCGGAGAGTCCCGCCCCAACTGGCGGTGGTACGCGAGGAGCCCCCGGCGGACCGACACCGCCGGGGGCTCCCGCGTACGCCGGGTCAGACGAACCGCTGGTTCGCCGACCCGTCGCAGTTCTGGAGCCGCAGCGGGTCCTGCGCCGACGCCAGCGTCAGACAGAGGGTGCCCGCCGACGCCGGGCGTACGGTGCCCGCCTGACGTACGAACTTCTGGTTGGCGCCGCCGTGGCAGTCCCAGAGGGTGAGCGCCGCGCCCGCGCGGTAGGTGCCGGACGGGACGTCGAGGCAGCGGTCGTGGCTCAGCTCGCTGTGCAGTGACCGCGCTCCGGCGCCCGTGGAGGTGTCGTACCACCAGCCCTGGTTACGGCCGTCGTGGCAGCCGTGACCGGTGACCTTGGAGCCGTTGCGGGTCTTGGCCGCTGTCACATCGACGCAGGTGCCGGTCCCCTCGTTCCTGAGTGGCTGAAAAACGTCGTCCCAGCCGCCCGGTTGGAGAACCGGCCGCCCCGTGCTCGCGGGGTCGGCGCAACTCGCCTCGTCGAGCCCGGAGTCGTAGAGCTGCGTCAGGCACGACGCGAACGCGACATGTCCGGCGGCGTTCGGGTGGAAGGACTGCCGGACCGAATTCTCGCTCGGCGGGAAGGGGTTGCCGAGGTCGATGAAGAGCCCCCGCGCCCAGTCGTCGTCCGTGCACACCTCATGGCCGTGGAAGAGCCGCGAGTTGTCCAGGTACACGGCGCCCGAGTTCGCGGCGGCCTGCCGTACGCCGCGCTGGAAGGCGGGCACGGCGCCGTCACGGGCCCAGGCGGCGTCCTCGTCGTAACCGGTGCAGCCGCCGGGGATCTTGCCGGGGAAGTCCGGGTTGTCGCGGTAGTCGGGAGTGAGCGGACCCGGGTAGCCCATCACCACGAGCCGGTAGTCCCCGTCGGCGTAACCCGCGCCGCGCATGACGCCCCGCAGATCGCCCACGGTCGACTCGATCTTGGGCACGAGCCCGTCGACCCGCGCCTGCCAGCCGGCCTGGTACTTGTTGACGCAGGGCCCCTGAAGGGTGAACCAGCGCAGTACGCAGTCGGTGATCACCGGGCCGAACTGGAGGTCGTCGTTCGCGCCCGCCACCAGCACCACCATCTTGATCCTGGTGTTGCGCGCCTTGATGGCGAGGCTGTCGCTCTGCACGAGTTCGTCGGCGTACTGCGGAGTGCCGCCGACCCGTACGTTGACGGTCGAGGCGCCGGAGCAGGAGACGTTGTACGTGACGTCGGCGGCGATCCCGGTGCGGTGGATCGCCGCGTCGGGCGACCGGTGGCACCAGTTGTCGGGCCCGTTCGTGCCCGGCTCGTAGGTGCCGACGCCCTCGCCGGAGATCTCGCTGTCGCCGAGCGAGATCAGCCCGGTCCTGCGCTGGTCGAGCGGGCGCTCGGCGGGGTCGCCGTAGAGGCGGGTGGCCTCGGCCGCGCGGATCTCCTCCAGGGCCGGCGGCAGCGGGGTGGACGCGCGGACGGAGGCGGGCGCGCCGGTGGGGGCCGCCGCCTGGGCCGTGGGGGTAAGTGCGACGAGTCCGCCGACGAGGGTCGCGGATGCGGCGAGCGTGGCGACGGTACTTCGGAAGGTGGGTCTCGTACGGTGCATGGCCTCCCCGATCTCAGTGTTACCAAGGGTTTTTACTGACGGGTAAGGGACTTGGGAACACTCCGAACCAGACAATTGCTCAACTTCTGTAGGAGGTACGACCACGATGACGAGTGACGCGAACTACCGGACCGAGCACGACTCCATGGGCGAGATCCAGGTCCCCGCCGACGCCAAGTGGCGCGCCCAGACCCAGCGGGCCGTACAGAACTTCCCCATCTCGGGCCGGCCCATCGAACGCGCCCATATCGAGGCCCTGGCCCGTATCAAGGCCGCCGCCGCCACCGTCAACGCCGAACTGGGCGTGCTGGACCGGGACATCGCGGAGGCGGTACGCGACGCGGCGGCCGAGGTCGCCGAGGGGCGCTGGGACGAGCACTTCCCGGTGGACGTCTTCCAGACCGGCTCGGGCACCTCGTCCAACATGAACGCCAACGAGGTCATCGCCACGCTCGCCACCGAGCGCCTGGGCCGTGACGTGCACCCGAACGACCACGTCAACGCCTCGCAGAGCTCCAACGACGTGTTCCCCTCCAGCATCCACATCGCCGCGACGGCCGCCGTCACCGCCGATCTGATCCCGGCGCTCGGCCATCTCGCCGCGTCGCTGGAGCGCAAGGCCGAGGAGTTCGCGGACATCGTGAAGTCGGGGCGTACGCATCTGATGGACGCCACGCCCGTCACGCTGGGCCAGGAGTTCGGCGGCTACGCGGCGGCCGTCCGGTACGGGATCGAGCGGCTGGAGTCGGCTCTCCCGCGCCTGGCCGAGCTGCCCCTGGGCGGTACGGCGGTGGGCACCGGCATCAACACCCCGCCCGGCTTCCCGGCCGCCGTCATCGCCGAGGTGGCGCGTACGACGGGGCTGCCGCTGACCGAGGCCAGGAACCACTTCGAGGCGCAGGGCGCGCGGGACGGACTGGTGGAGACCTCGGGCCAGCTCCGTACGGTCGCCGTCTCGCTCACGAAGATCTCCAACGATCTGCGCTGGATGGCGTCGGGACCGCGCACCGGTCTCGCCGAGATCAATCTGCCCGACCTCCAGCCCGGCTCGTCGATCATGCCGGGGAAGGTCAATCCGGTGATCCCGGAGGCCGTCCTGATGGTGGCGGCCCAGGTGACGGGCAACGACGCGACCGTCGCCACGGCGGGGGCCGCGGGGAACTTCGAGCTGAACGTGATGCTGCCGGTGATCGCCAGGAACCTGCTGGAGTCCGTACGGCTGCTCGCCAACGTCTCCCGGCTGCTGGCGGACCGCACCGTCGACGGCATCACCGCGAACGTGGAGCGCGCCCGCCGGTACGCGGAGTCGTCCCCGTCCGTCGTCACCCCGCTGAACAAGTACATCGGTTACGAGGAGGCGGCGAAGGTCGCCAAGAAGTCGCTCGCCGAGCAGCGCACGATCCGCGAGGTGGTGCTGGAGTCCGGCTATGTGGAGCGCGGCGATCTCACCCTGGAGCAGTTGGACGAGGCGCTGGACGTCCTGCGGATGACCCGTCCGTGACGACCGCCGGGCACGCACTGCCCGCGCGGTGATCGGGACCGACAGGATCGAGCCGTCCGGGCGCACCTCACAGCGCCCGCCGGGGCCCCGCTCTAAGATCTGCGCATGACAGGTGCGGACGGCATTCGACACTGGGACCGGGGCGAGCGGATTCTCTGGCGCTACCGGGACAACGACTCCGGGCATGTCCACATCTGCCGGCCGGTGACCGTCGTCCAGGACACCGACGAGCTGCTCGCCGTCTGGATGGCCCCGGGGACCGAGTGCGTCAAGCCCGTGATCGCCGACGGCACTCCTGTGCACCACGAACCTCTCGCCACCCGCTACACGGCGCCGCGCACCACCGTCCGGGCCCACTGGGAGGGCACGGGTGTGCTGAAGCTGGCGCGGCCGGACGAGCCGTGGTCCGTCTGGCTGTTCTGGGAGCCGGGCTGGGAGTTCCGCAGCTGGTACGTCAACCTGGAGGAGCCGCGGCTGCGCTGGGCGGGCGGCATCGACTCCGAGGACCACTTCCTCGACATCTCGGTCTACCCGGACCGCAGCTGGCTCTGGCGGGACGAGGACGAGTTCGCCGAGGCCCAGCGGGTGGGGCTGCTGGACGCCGGGCAGGCACTGCGGGTGCGGCAGGCCGGGCAGGCGGCGGTCGAGATGATCAAGGCGTGGGGCGCGCCGTTCGCCGACGGCTGGGAGAACTGGCGGCCCGATCCGGGGTGGTCGGTGCCGGAGCTGCCGGCGGGCTGGGACCGGGCCCCCGACCCCGCAAAGGTCCGGACCAGATGACACGGAAGGGTGCAGGTGGCCCGATGTACCTGGTGATCACCGGGACGGGTTCGCCGAGGTCGTGAGACCCTTGATGCGCCCCTGGGGTTCAACCGTAGGATCGTCCTCCGCGAGACCGCGCCCGACCAACGCGCGGGCGGGGCACCGGAGCTGACCTAGAGTCATATCGCTGGGCCGGCAAGGGACCATGGACCGGCAGGGACCATCGAGCCGCACCACGTACGACGCACGCGAGAACGACGCGCACGACGAACGAGCCGCAGACAGCCGCAGGACAGCCGTACAGCAGCCGCTGGACATCAACGAGGGGGTGGAGCCGTGCAGGACGTCTGTCGAGCCGGCGTTCGCTCTCTCGGGGCCCTCGAAGGGTGTTTCCGGCGCAAGGTCCCGATGTCCGGCTGCGAAGGACCCTGCGGCCACAGACCCGGGACACCCTGGACCAGGGTGGCATCGCCAGTCGAATCGGTTGTCTCGCACCACCGGCCCGGACGGACGGAATCCCACGCGTGACGGAGCATCCCACCTCCCATGAAGGCCGGCAGCCCGTGGCTGCCCGGTCCCAGGAACGCACCCGGCCACGGCAGGAGGCGTCCCCCGCCGCCGTACCGCAGCCGTCGGTGCCCCCGGTACCGACGCCCGCGACCGCGCAGGCCGGGGCGCCGTCCTCGGTGCCCCCGCAGGACCCGGTGGGCGCCGCGCGGCGCGAGGGCGACCGGCTGCGCTTCGTGGGTGCCGCGACCCGTCGTATCGCGCGGGGCATCGACCTGGACGAGATCGTGCTCGGTCTGTGCAGGGCGACCGTCCCCACGTTCTCCGACGCGATACTCGTCTATCTGCGCGACCCGCTGCCCGTCGGCGACGAGCGCCCGGTCTCACCCTTCGTACTGAGGTTGCGCCGCACCGACCGGCTGCGGCTCACCGACGAGGACGGCGAGAGCCTGGGCACGGCCGGCGCGGGCCTCCAGCTGCCCGAGTCCGAGGCGGGCCGGGCGTCGCTCCTGGACCCGCAGACCGATGTGATGCCCGCCGCGCAGCTCTGCGAGGTGGCGTCCGGCGGCGCGCTCTCCGAGGTGCTGCGCGGTGTCCGCCCGGTCTTCGGCGACTCCGCCGCAGCCCGCGCGGCGCTGCCCGAACTGCTCGGCGGCGAGATGGGCCTGCCCGGCGGCCGACGCGCCATCCTGGCGCCGCTGCGCGGCAGACGGCGCGTCATCGGCGCGGCCGTCTTCCTGCGCAGGCCCGACCGTCCCGCCTTCGAGCCCAACGATCTGCTGGTGGCGGCGCAGCTCGCGACGCACACCGCGCTCGGCATCGACAAGGCGGTGCTGTACGGCCGCGAGGCGTACATCGCGGACGAGCTCCAGCGCACGATGCTCCCGGAGGGGCTGCCGCAGCCCACGGGCGTCCGGCTCGCCTCCCGCTATCTGCCGGCCGCCGAGACCGCGCGGGTCGGCGGCGACTGGTACGACGCGATCCCGCTGCCCGGCAGCCGTGTCGCCCTGGTCGTCGGTGACGTCATGGGTCACTCCATGACATCGGCGGCGATCATGGGCCAGCTGCGGACGACGGCGCAGACGCTCGCCGGTCTCGACCTGCCGCCGCAGGAGGTCCTGCATCATCTGGACGAGCAGGCGCAGCGCCTGGGCACCGACCGGATGGCCACCTGCCTGTACGCGGTGTACGACCCGGTCTCGCACCGCATCACCATCGCCAACGCGGGTCATCCGCCGCCCATACTGCTGCATCTGGGCGGCCGGGCCGAGGTGCTGCGGGTGCCGCCCGGCGCCCCGATCGGTGTCGGTGGCGTGGACTTCGAGGCCGTCGAGCTGGACGCGCCGGCCGGTGCCACGCTGCTCCTCTACACGGACGGTCTGGTGGAGTCCCGGCTGCGGGACGTGTGGACGGGCATCGAGCAGCTGCGGGAGCGCCTTGCCGCGACGGCGCAGCTGACCGGCCCCGACCACTCGCCTCCTCTGGAGGCGCTCTGCGACGACGTGCTGGACGTGCTCGGGCCCGGTGACCGGGACGACGACATCGCGCTGCTGGCCGCCCGCTTCGACGGGATCGCGCCGAGCGACGTCGCGTACTGGTTCCTGGAGCCGGAGGACGCGGCGCCGGGCCGGGCCAGACGGCTGGCGCGGCGCGCGCTGTCGCGCTGGGGTCTGGAGGAGCTGAGCGATTCGGTCGAGCTGCTGATCAGCGAGGTCGTGACGAACGCGGTCCGGTACGCGGAGCGGCCCGTCACGCTGCGGCTGCTGCGGACCGATGTCCTGCGCTGCGAGGTCGGCGACGATTCGCCGCAGCTGCCGCGCCAGCGCCGGGCGCGCGACACGGACGAGGGCGGCCGGGGACTCTTCCTGGTGAACCGGCTGGCCAGACGGTGGGGCGCGACACGGCTGTCCACCGGCAAGGTGGTCTGGTTCGAGATCTCGACGCGTCCGTAGGTCCGGCCGGGGCGCCGCCGAGGGGGGGCGTCGAACGCTGCCGGGTCCGAGCAGGTCTCGGGCCCGGTTCCCGGCGGTTCCGGGCCCGGTCCCCGGGCGCCGTACAAATGTTGCCGACGGTGTGTCGGCGGGTTTGACTGGGGCAGGCGGTCGATACGACCGCTGTTGTCCCGTGCGCCGATTCCGGCCGCGGGATGTCCCCTACCGACGGGAGGCCGCTCGTGAGCGAGTCGACGTCCAAGGCCCCGTACACGACCAACAACGCCGGCATCCCGGTGGAGAGCGACGAGAACTCGCTCTCCGTCGGCCCCGACGGTCCGATCCTGCTCCAGGACCACTACCTCATCGAGAAGATGGCCCAGTTCAACCGGGAACGGGTGCCCGAGAGGGTGGTCCACGCCAAGGGCTCGGGCGCGTACGGCGTCTTCGAAGTGACGAACGACGTCAGCCAGTTCACCAAGGCCGACCTCTTCCAGCCGGGCAGGCGCACCGAGATGCTGGCCCGCTTCTCGACGGTCGCCGGTGAGTTCGGCTCCCCCGACACCTGGCGCGACCCGCGCGGCTTCGCCCTGAAGTTCTATACGGAGCAGGGCAATTACGACCTGGTGGGCAACAACACGCCGGTCTTCTTCGTACGCGACACGATCAAGTTCCAGGACTTCATCCGCTCGCAGAAGCGCCACCCGGCAACCGGGCTGCGCAGCAACGACATGCAGTGGGACTTCTGGACCCTGTCGCCGGAGTCCGCGCACCAGGTGACCTGGCTGATGGGCGACCGGGGCATCCCGAAGTCCTTCCGCCACATGAACGGCTACGGCTCGCACACCTTCATGTGGGTGAACGCCGCGGGTGAACGCTTCTGGGTGAAATACCACTTCAAGACCGACCAGGGCATCGACTATCTCAGCCAGGCGGACGCCGACGAGATGGCGGGCAGCGACGCGGACCACCACCGCCGGGACCTGTACGAGTCGATCGAGTCGGGCAACGCGCCGACCTGGAGCCTGAAGGTGCAGATCATGCCCTTCGAGGACGCGGCCGACTACCGCTTCAACCCGTTCGACCTGACGAAGGTGTGGCCGCACGGCGACTACCCGCTGATCGACGTCGGCCGGATGACGCTCAACAGGAACCCGGACAACTTCTTCGTCCATATCGAGCAGGCCGCCTTCGAGCCGTCGAACATGGTCCCGGGCATCGGCCCGTCGCCGGACAAGATGCTGCTCGGCCGGCTGTTCTCGTACCCGGACACGCACCGGTACCGGATCGGCCCGAACTACGCGCAGCTGCCGCCCAACCGGCCGCACTCGCCGGTCAACTCGTACGCCAAGGACGGCCCGATGCGGTACGTCGCGTCGAACGCGGCGATGCCGTACGCCCCGAACTCCTACGGCGGCCCGGCCGCCGACGTGGAGCGCTTCGGCGACCCCGCGGGCTGGGCGGCGGCGGGCGAGATGGTCCGCGAGGCGTACACGAAGCGGCGTGAGGACGACGACTGGGGCCAGGCGGGCACCCAGGTCCGCAAGGTGCTCGACGACGCGCAGCGCGACCGGCTGGTGTCGAACGTCTCCGGTCATCTGCTCCAGGGCGTGACGCGGCCGGTGCTCGACCGGGCGCTCCAGTACTGGCGTAACATCGACAAGAACATCGGCGACCGGATCGCCGCCGAGGTCAACGGCGGCTGAGCGGGGCTACGGCCGGTCCCGGCCGCCTCCGCCGCCCCCGCCTCCTCCGTCGGTGCCGGCGGAGGAGGCGCCGCCGGTGTCCGTGCCTCCGTCGCCGCCGCCGTCCGCGCCGCCGTTGTCACCACCGCCGTTGTCACCGCCTCCGTTGTCGCCGCCGCCGGAGTTGTCACCCGGCCCCGGCGGCGAGGTGGAGGGATCGCCGGACGGCGTGGGGGGATCGGACGGCGACGGGTCGGTCCCCGGACCTGACTGCGACGGGTCGGGCGGCGGCGTACTCGGGTCCTTGGTCTCCGACTTGTCCGGGGACGGCGTCGTCGAGGGCTTGGGCGGCCGGTAGGTGTCCTTGGCGACATCGAGGTCGAACGAGGCGTCGGAGCCGCCGCCCAGCGCGCCGAGCGTGTAGTCGGCCCAGATCTTGGCGGGGAAGCCGCCACCGTTGGCGCGGCCGGAGTTGGCCGTGCCGGTGAGGGTGACCTGGCCGCCGCCCTCGGCGGTGGACTCGCCGAACAGGGCGACCACCGTGGTCAGTTCGGGCGTGTAGCCGGCGAACCACGCGGACTTGTTGTTCTCCGACGTACCGGTCTTGCCCGCCGCCTCGTACGCGTCGGTGTTCGCCTCGTGCGCCGAGCCGTTCTTCACGACGCCGGTGAGGGCCGAGGTGACGGTGTCGGCGGACTCGCGGCTGATCGCCTGGTCGCCGATCCGTTCGGGCAGGTCCACCGCGCCGTCCTTGTGCTGGGCGGACTTCAGGATCGACGGCGTGACCTTCTCGCCGTGGTTGTCGAGCGTGGCGTACACGCCCGCCATGTCCCAGGTGGAGGCCTGCATCGTGCCCAGCGTGATCGCGGGCCGCTCGGGGAAGTTCTTGTCCCGCATGCCGAGGCCGAGCGCGGTCTTCTTCACCTTGTCCGGGCCGACGTCGACGACCATCTGCGCGAAGACCGCGTTGACGGAGTCGTTGGCGGCTTCCTGGACGGTGATGTCGCCGTAGTCGACGTCGTCCTCGTTCTGCGGCGCGAAGGGGGTGTCGCTGCCGACGACGGGGCGCTTGCTGGTGCCGTCGTAGACGGTCCTGAGCCCGATCGTGTCGCCGTCCTGCGTCCTCGACTCGTTCTCCAGCGCCGAGGCGAACACGACGGGCTTGAAGGTCGACGCGGGCTGGTAGTCGGTGCGGGTGGCG
The DNA here is from genome assembly GCF_042870175.1 of Streptomyces sp. NPDC006643. Taxonomy (NCBI): domain Bacteria; kingdom Bacillati; phylum Actinomycetota; class Actinomycetes; order Kitasatosporales; family Streptomycetaceae; genus Streptomyces; species Streptomyces sp. NPDC006643. The sequence goes on from NZ_JBIAHA010000011.1 coordinate 173,326, forward strand.
TTGTTGATCCAGTGCTCGGTGGCGCCGACCCCGCCGTACAGCGCGACCACCGCGCCGGTCTTCGGGTCCACGGAGGTGGCGCCCGCCTGCACGGTCGCGTCGATCTTGTTCTTCTCGCGGTCGAGCTTGGACTCCAGCTGCTTCTCGACCGCGCCGACGAGTTCCTTCTGGCGCTTCTTGTCGACGCTCAGCGTGATCGTCCAGCCGCCGGCGTCGATGTCCGCCTTCTCGACGCCCTGGCGCTCCAGCTCGCTGTTGGCGGCCTCGATGAGATAGCCGGCCTGCCCCTCCGCGCCCGGGGCGGGCTTGGGCTTCTGCGGTACGGGGAACTTCAGCCCCTGGCGCTCGGCGCCGTCCAGCCAGTTCTCCTCGACCATGTTGTCCAGGACGTAGTTCCAGCGCTCCGTGACGAGCTTCCGGCCGCCGTCCGTGGCCTGGGCCCAGTCGTACTGGTTGGGGGCCTGGAGCAGCGCGGAGAGGTACGCGCCCTGGGCGAGGGTCAGCTTGGTCGCGTCGACGCCGTAGTACGCCTGGGCCGCCGCCTGGATGCCGTACGCGCCCCGCCCGTAGTAGCTGGTGTTGATGTATCCGGCGAGGATGTCGCTCTTGGTCATCCGCTGGTCGACCTTGAGCGAGATCACCAGCTCCTTGAGCTTGCGGGTGACCGTCTGGTCCTGGTTCAGGTAGTAGTTCTTCACGTACTGCTGGGTGATGGTCGAACCACCCTGCTTGCCCTTGCCGGAGACGGTGTTCAGCAGACCGCGGGCCGTGCCCTTGATGTCGACCCCGGAGTCCTTGTAGAAGGACTTGTTCTCGGCGGCGACGAAGGCCCGCTGGACGTCCTTGGGGACCTTCTCCAGGCCGACTATCTCCCGGTTGATCTCGCCGGTCCGGGCCAGGACCGTGCCGTCGCTGTACTTGTAGACGTTGCTCTGCATCTCGGCCTGCGCGTTGGCCGTCGGCACCGGGACCAGGAAATAGATCACGACGAACGCGCCCATGCCGAGCAGGCACAGCCCGAGGAACGTACCGAGCAGCTTCCTCAGCGTGAAGAAGCCGCGTATGCCGCCGGTCTTCCCCTTCGCCCGGCGCGGTCCACGCTGCCGGGCCTGTCGCGCTTCCGCTCGGCCCATCGCTCTGTCGCTCCGCTCTCGGGTTCTCGGTCTCCGCCTCGCCGGGCCTCGTCCGCTTGTCTCGCTTGCCACAGTTGCCGCAGTTGCCGGAATCAGCTCAGAAAGCTAACACCGTCCCCTGTGACAAAGGGGCGTGATCCGGTCGTATCCGACGTGACAATCAGCACCTGTCTCACTGGAACCGACTCACGAGAGGCGCGGAGGGTTGCGAAGCGCGTTAATGTGTAATCACAATGCTAGCTGCGCCGAGAGGGCGCGAAGTAACGAGAACGGGGACCAGTCATGCCTACGACCAGCACTCCAGTGGTGGACGATCTGCCCGAGATGCCCGCGCCGCGGGTCCGTGAGTTCCAGGCGAGGAGCATCGGCGGCGGCCTCGCGCTGCTGCTCGGGCTGCTCGGCCTGGCCGGCGGGATCGTCCTGATCGTGATCGGCGCGACGCTCTCGTCGACCGGCGCGAAGGCCGCGCTCATCGTGGTCGGCATCCTGCTCGCGATCGCCGCGTTCTTCGCGATGTGCGGGCTGAACATGGTGGCGCCGGGCGAGGCCCGCGTCGTACAGCTCTTCGGGCGCTACCGGGGCACGATCCGCGTCGACGGTCTGCGCTGGGTGAATCCGCTCACCTCCCGCGCGAAGATCTCGACGCGCGTACGGAACCACGAGACCGCCGTCCTCAAGGTCAACGACGCCTACGGCAACCCGATCGAGCTGGCGGCGGTCGTCGTCTGGCGCGTCGAGGACACCGCGCAGGCGCTCTTCGAGGTGGACGACTTCCTGGAGTTCGTCTCGACCCAGACCGAGGCCGCCGTCCGGCACATCGCGATCGAGTACCCGTACGACGCCCACGACGAGGACGGTCTCTCGCTGCGCGGCAACGCCGAGGAGATCACCGAGAAGCTCGCCGTCGAGCTGCACGCCCGGGTCGAGGCGGCCGGTGTGCACATCATCGAGTCGCGCTTCACCCACCTCGCGTACGCTCCGGAGATCGCCTCGGCGATGCTCCAGCGCCAGCAGGCGGGGGCGGTCGTGGCCGCGCGCCGGCTGATCGTCGACGGCGCGGTCGGGATGGTCGAGGCGGCCCTCACCCGGCTCCAGGAGCAGGACATCGTCGAGCTGGACTCCGAACGGAAAGCGGCCATGGTCAGCAATCTTCTGGTCGTGCTCTGCGGTGACCGGGCCGCGCAGCCGGTCGTGAACACGGGCACGCTCTACCAGTGACGGAACGCAAGCAGGTACTCCTGCGGCTGGATCCGGCGGTGTACGACGCCCTGGCACGGTGGGCGTCCGACGAACTGCGCAGTGCCAACGCGCAGATCGAGTTCCTGCTCCGCCGGGCCCTGGCGGAGGGGGGCCGGCTCCCGGGCAACGCGAGACCGATCCCGCGCAGGGGCAGGCCGCCCAAGGCCCAGCAGACCGCGAAGCCGGCGGAGGAGCCGCCGGCCGAGCCGCCGGCTCAACCCGGAGACGTACCCGGCGCCGGCCCCGACGTACGCGACACCCCGGACGACCACGCACCGTAGCCCCTGCCCGAGGAGAGCCCCATGTCACTCGACGCGCTGAAGGCCGCCGTTCCCGGCTACGCCAGGGATCTGCGCCGCAATCTCGACGCGGTCGTCGAGCACGGCGGGCTCTCCGAGCAGCGCCTGTGGGGAGCGGTGCTGGCCTGCTCGATCGCCGCGCGCTCGGCGCGGGTGCTGCGGGAGCTGGCACCCGAGGCCGAGGCCCGGCTCTCCCCCGAGGCGTACACGACGGCCAAGTCGGCAGCCGCCGTCATGGCGGTCAACAACGTCTTCCACCGGACCCGGCATCTGCTGTCGGACCCGGCCTACGGAGAGCTGCGTACGGGCCTGCGGATGACGGCGCTCGGTCATCCGGGCGTCAGCAGGGCCGACTACGAGTTCTGGTCGTTCGCGGTCTCCGCGATCAACGCCTGCGGTCTCTGTCTCGACGCGCACGAACGCGCCCTCAGACGGCTGGAGGTGGATCGCGAGACGATCCAGGAGGGCATCAAGATCGCGGCCGTGATCCAGGCCGTCGCGACGACGCTCGACGCCGAGGCCGTCATGAATCCCGCCGCCGATCCCGCTACTGATCCCTCTGCCGGCCCTGCTACTGGTCCTTCTGCTGATCCTTCTGCTGATCCTTCTGCTTGAGGCGGTCCATCAGCGCCAGCATGTCCTCGACCATGGCCGGCTCCAGCCCGCCCAGATGGAGGACCTCGCGCTGGTCGACGTCGTAGGACGGGTCCAGCGGGTCCGTGTCGTCGTAGTCGACGACCTGGCCGACGGAGAGCGAGAGCACCGCCTGTCCGTCCAGGACCTCCAGCGCCGGATTCTCCCCGCCGGACTGCGTCACCAGATAGGCGCGCTCCCCCACGTCGGGAACGAGCTTCAGCGTCTCCGCCCCCGACCCCTGGTCGGCCGGGTGGACGAGCGAGGCGTCGAACTGCGGCCCGGGGTCGGTCTTCTTGTGCAGCGTGTAGGTGATCTCGGCGTACGCCCGGACGGTCGGCCCCGGATGGTCCTCGCGTCCCGGCGGCAGCTTCCGCGCGAGGTTGACCGTGCACACGGCCTGGTCGAGCGCCTTGTCCTCGCCCGTCGCCGCGAACGGGTCCCGCTTCGCGCCGATGGCGGCGCTCAGCGCCGACAGGTCGGCGTCCAGGCAGAGATTGCGGCTGACCCGGTAGCCCTGGAGGTCCGGTCCCCCTCTGTTGTACGCCCACAGGCCGCCCGTCCAGGCGAGGGACGTCACCAGCACACCGGTCAGCCCCCACACCCACGGGCGCTGCCGCAGCGGCACGCCCCGGATCAGCGGACGGTCGTCGGCGCCCATCGTCTCCGGCTCGTGCTCGGGGACGTGCTCGGGAACGCCGTCGCGTTCAGGGGCTCTCGGTGCCGGTACCGGCGCCGAGGTCCCGCCCTCCAGTTCCGGTTCGGAGATCATTCCTTGCCGCTCCGGGGCTCGCCCGGCGGCTCGTCCGGACCCGGCTCGTCCGGACCCGGCGTGTCCGGGCCGGTGGTGGGCGGCCTCGGAGGCGTGGGGGTGGTGGCGGCCGGGGCGGGCGTCGGGGCGATGTCGTGCGCCGTGGCGCCGTGCGGCCCCGGTCCGCCGCGCATCGCCTGTTCCAGGCTGTACGCGCGGAGGTAGCCGACGACGGTGTTCGTGACGGCGACCAGCGGCACCGCGACGACCGCTCCGCCGATACCGGCGACCAGTCCGCCCGTCGCGACGGCCAGTACGACGGCCAGCGGATGGACCCGCACCGCACGGCCGAGGATGAAGGGCTGGAGGATATGGCCCTCGATCTGCTGGACGGCGAGGACCACGATCAGCACCATCAGCGCCGTGAACACGTCCTGGGTGACCAGTGAGACGACGACGGCGAGCGCGCCGGAGATCACCGCACCGACGAGCGGGATGAACGCGCCGAGGAAGATGAAGACCGCCAGTGGCACCGCCAGCGGGACATCGAGGAAGTAGAGCCCGAGGCCGATGAAGACCGCGTCGATCAGCGCGACTATCAGCGTGCCGCGTACATACGCCGTGAGCGTGCGCCAGGCGCGCGGTCCGGCGCCGGCCAGACCCGGCCGGGCCGCCGCGGGCGCCAGTTTGAGCGACCACTGCCAGATGCGCTTGCCGTCGTACAGCAGGAAGAGGGTGGCGAACACGGCGAGCAGGACACCGGTCAGCAGCTCGACCACCACGGTCACGCCCTGGATGCCGGCGGAGGTGATCTCCTCGGTGTTGGTGCCGATGGCGTCGCTGAGGCTCTTCGCGAGGTCGTTGATCTGCTGTTCGGTCACATGGAACGGGCTGTTGAGCAGCCAGCGCTTCAGTTCCTCGATGCCGTCCGTGACCCGGTCGGAGAGCACGTCGATGTTCTCGACGACCTGCCACACCACGAACCAGCCGATGAGACCCATGATGACGAAGCCCGAGACGGCCGTCACCGCGGTGGCCACACCGCGCGGCAGGCCCCACTTCTTGAGCCTGGCGACGGTGGGCTGAAGGAGCGCGGTGACGAGCAGGGCGCCGACGAAGGCCATCGCCACGAGCTGCACGGCGCTGATGATCTTCATCAACACCCAGAGCATGCCCGCCAGTACGAGCAGCCGCCAGGCCGCCTCGGCGGCGACCCGCATGCCCCACGGGATCGCCGCGACCGGCTCAGGCTTGGCCGCGACGCTGGGCGCGTAGTCCGGCGGCGCCGGGACGCTGTCCCGTACCGTGCCGCCGCCCGGCTCGTCATCCCCGACGGCCTCGGCCCGGCGTTCCCCCAACCGCTCGCCCAGCTGGGTCAGTTCAGCCCCGACCCGGCCGAGCCACCCCGGCAGTTTCGACATGCTCGATCCTTCTTCCCCGGAGTCCTACTGCCTGACGGTACACGCGCAAAGCCCCTCCCCGTAGGACGGGGAGGGGCTTCACAAGGTTGAGCACCGACGGCGGGCGACGCCGGCGGGAAGAACGGGGTGCGGCTCAGTACCAGTTGTTGGCCTGCCAGAACGACCAGGCGCCACAGGGGCTGCCGTAGCGGTCGTTCATGTAGTTCAGGCCCCACTTGATCTGGGTGGCCGGGTTGGTCTGCCAGTCGGCGCCGGCGGAAGCCATCTTGGAACCGGGGAGCGCCTGGACCAGACCGTAGGCACCCGACGAGGGGTTCTGGGCCTTGTAGTTCCAGGTGGACTCGTGGTCCACGATGTTGCTGAAGCACTGGTACTGGTCGCCGGGGATCATCTGGCGGGCCATCGCCTGCACTTCGCCGACGGAGTACGAGCTCTGCACCGAGAAGTCGGAGGAGTCACGCGTCGCCGAACGGCTGGCACGCTCCTTCTCCTCCTTGGCCTCGCGCTCCTTCTCGGCCTGGTCCTCGGCGGCCTGCTTCTTCGCCTTGGCGTCCTTGGCGGCCTGAATACGAGCCGATTCCTCGGCGGACTTCTTCGCTGCCACGTCGGCGGCATTGGCCTGCGCGTCGGCCTGCTGCGTCAACGACGCGGTCTGGACCTGGGCGTGCTGACCCGCGGGGATGTCTGCGAGGAGCGTCGTGTCAGCTGCGGTCGCCTCGAAATTGTCGTCCGAGGCCTGGGGAGCGCCCGAAGCGACTCCCACGACTGCGCCGACGGTGGTGACCGCTGTAGCTGATGCCACGGCGAATCCCCGGACCGAGATCCGGCTCACACGGTTTCCTTCCAGCAGCGTCCGTGTACGTGACCTCACGGATGCAATCGTGCCCCTGGCGCTGGTCTCCGTACCGCACGTCACGGGAGACACGGGCCCGTCGGCAACTCCCGTGGTGGAAGCACCGGATGAAGCTCGGGCGGCATACGACGACAAGTGTGGAGTTGTGGTGGTGCCGCATCCCTGAAGATGCACGGGTGTCGTATGCGGGGCCTGACGGAAGCAAGACTCTGCCGGACGCCGACGCCGCAGGGCAATTCTTCGTTGCGTGGGATAGCTCACACCCCGTTTGCCACACCAGTTTCACGGAAATGGCGGCGCAGAACGGCGCCGCCCGGCTAGGCTCTTGCGGCCTTCCCGGACGGCGCCAACTACCGCATTCAGGCGGAGAACTAACCTTCCTCCAGCATTTCGGTCACCAGCGCGGCGATGGGCGAGCGCTCGGAGCGGTTGAGGGTGACATGCGCGAAGAGCGGATGGCCCTTGAGCTTCTCGACGACGGCGACCACTCCGTCGTATCTGCCCACCCGCAAGTTGTCGCGCTGCGCCACGTCATGGGTCAGCACCACACGGGAGTTGGCCCCGATCCGGGAGAGAACGGTCAGCAGGACGTTCCGCTCCAGCGACTGGGCCTCGTCGACGATGACGAACGCGTCGTGCAGCGAACGTCCGCGGATGTGCGTCAGCGGCAGCACTTCGAGCATGCCGCGCCCCAGCACCTCCTCGATCACCTCACGGCCGGCGACGGCCGACAGGGTGTCGAAGACCGCCTGCGCCCACGGGCTCATCTTCTCGGCCTCGGTGCCCGGCAGATAGCCCAGCTCCTGCCCGCCGACCGCGTACAGCGGCCGGAAGACCATCACCTTCTTGTGCTGACGGCGCTCCAGGACCGCCTCCAGGCCCGCGCAGAGGGCCAGCGCCGACTTGCCGGTGCCCGCGCGCCCGCCCATCGAGACGATGCCGATGTCCGGGTCCTGGAGCAGTTCGAGCGCGATGCGCTGTTCGGCGCTGCGCCCGTGGATCCCGAATGCCTCCCGGTCGCCCCGGACGAGCTTCACATTGCCCTCGGGGGTGATCCGGCCGAGCGCCTTGCCCCGGTCGGACTGGAGGACCAGCCCGGTGTGCACGGGCAGGTCGGCCAGCTCCGGCACGTACAGCGTCTCCTCGGAGAAGAGGAGGTCCACCTGCTCGGCCGAGAGCGCCATCTCGCTCATTCCGGTCCAGCCGGAGTCGGTGATGGCCAGCTCGGCGCGGTACTCCTCGGCGAGAAGTCCGACCGACGATGCCTTGATGCGCAGCGGCAGGTCCTTGGAGACGACGGTGACGTCGTACCCCTCGGCCTGGAGATTGCGCGCCACCGCGAGGATCCGCGAGTCGTTGTCCCCCAATCGGAAGCCGGCGGGAAGGACGCCGGGATCGGAGTGGTTGAGCTCGACGCGCAGCGTGCCGCCCAGGTCGCCCAGCGGGATGGGGGCGTCGAGGCGGCCGTAGCGGATACGGAAGTCGTCGAGCAGGCGCAGGGCCTGCCGGGCGAAGTATCCGAGCTCCGGATGGTGCCTCTTGGCCTCCAACTCCGTGATCACCACGATCGGCAGCACGACTTCGTGCTCGTCGAAGCGGGACATGGCGTTCGGATCGGCCAGCAGGACGCTGGTGTCGAGAACATAGGTGCGCCTGTCGGGCATGCGGCGCTTTGTGCTGGTCACCACGGAAGGACGTACCCCCTCGGACGAGGTCGGGATGCGACGGCGTCACGGGCTGTGGTCGCCCGCCTGGCGGCGGACGGCGGACCGGACTCGGGCCCAAGTGCATGGGCCGAGGACCGGCCCTCCACGGCGCCCGTACGCGTCACCGTACGATCGTCCTGGTGCAAAGGGCCTCCCGGGCGGACGGCTGGGCCGACCGCTGAGATTCGACGCCCGCCGTCATCGCTGACGGTTCTGCTCGGACGTCGACCTGGGAGAGGTATTCCCTCGAACGCCCGCCGCCATGCCACGGCATATGACGGACAGGGCGTGAACCTCGGGTGACGAGTCGGTCAGCCGCCCGCGCGCGCCGTGCGGCGGCGGGGCCGGCAGGCACCGGGGCGGATTCCGGGGAGGGGTATCGGAGGGCTTGGGGGGACGGGCTCAGGCGCCGTAGCGCCGGTGTCGTGCCGCGTAGTCACGGAGCGCTCGCAGAAAGTCGACCTTCCGGAAAGCCGGCCAGAAGACTTCACAGAAGTAGTACTCCGAATGGGCGCTCTGCCAGAGCATGAAGCCCGACAGACGCGTCTCCCCGCTCGTCCTGATCACCAGGTCGGGGTCGGGCTGGCCGCGGGTGTAGAGATGCGAGGCGATCAGGTCCGTGTCGACTATCTCGGCCAGCTCCTCGAAGGAGGTGCCCTTGCTCGCGTGGTCCAGGAGCATGGAGCGGACGGCGTCGGCGATCTCCTGCCGGCCGCCGTAGCCGACGGCGACATTCACCAGTATTCCGGTGTTGCCGACCGTGGCCTGCTCGGCCTCCTTGAGGACGGTCTGCGTACGGGAGGGCAGCAGGTCCATCGTGCCGACGTGGTGGACCCGCCAGCGGCCGTCGGCCGCGAGATCGCTCACGGCGTTCTCGACGATGCCCAGGAGCGGGATCAGCTCGTCCTCGGAGCGCTCGAAGTTGTCCGTGGACAGCAGCCACAGGGTGACCACCTCGACGTCGGTCTCGTCGCACCAGCCGAGCAGTTCCTGGATCTTGCTGGCGCCCGCCTTGTGGCCCTGTTCGGTGGTCCCGCCGGACGCCTTGGCCCAGCGGCGGTTCCCGTCGAGGATGACGCCGATGTGCTTGGGCAGCCCTTGGGTGTGATCGAGGCGCCTTTCCACCCGGCGTGCGTAGAGCCTGTACACCAGGTCGCGCAGGTTCACTGAGTCCACCTCTCGATTTCTGATGGGGACCGCCCGCCGGGCGGACCGCGGGGCGCCCGTCACGGCGGGGAGGGCCGTCCGCGCAAAGGGGGACCGCCCCTGGCACCCGAAGCCGTCACATTACTGCGCGGGCGGCACGACGGCCCAACCCGGTCTGTCACAAGTCCGTGATAGGGAAGGACTCGTGACTGATTCCGCCTCCTTCCTCGCAGCCCACGACCGGTACGACTCCATGGAGTACCGCCGCAGCGGACGCAGCGGCCTCAAGCTGCCCGCGCTCTCGCTCGGCCTCTGGCACAACTTCGGTGACGACCGGACGCTCGACTCGCAGCGCGCGATCCTGCGCCGCGCCTTCGACCTCGGGGTCACCCACTTCGACCTGGCGAACAACTACGGTCCCCCGGCGGGATCGGCCGAGCTGAACTTCGGCAAGCTCTTCGCCCAGGACTTCGCGGCCTACCGGGACGAGCTGATCATCTCGACCAAGGCCGGATATCTGATGCACCCGGGCCCGTACGGGGAGTGGGGCTCCCGCAAGTATCTGACGTCGTCGCTGGACGCCTCGCTGAAGCGGATGGGCCTCGACTACGTCGACATCTTCTACTCGCACCGCTTCGATCCGCACACGCCTCTCGAGGAGACGATGGGCGCGCTGGCGTCCGCGGTGCGGCAGGGCAAGGCGCTGTACGTGGGTGTGTCGTCGTACAACGCGGAGCAGACCGCCGAGGCGGCGCGGCTGTTGAAGGAGATGGGCGTGCCGGCGCTCATCCACCAGCCCTCGTACTCGATGATCAACCGCTGGATCGAGGACGACGGTCTGCTGGACACCCTGGAGGCGGCCGGTATGGGCTGCATCTCCTTCGTGCCGCTGGCGCAGGGGCTGCTCACCAACAAGTACCTGAAGGGGATTCCGGAGGGGTCGCGGGCGACCCAGGGCAAGTCGCTGGACCCGGGCCTGCTGTCGGACGAGGTCGTGCGGAGGCTGAACGGGCTCGACGCGATCGCCCGGGGGCGCGGTCAGTCGCTGGCGCAGCTGGCGATCAACTGGGTGCTGCGCGACGAGCGGATGACGTCGGCGCTGATCGGCGCGTCCAGCGTGAAGCAGCTGGAGGAGAATGTCGCGGCGCTGTCCGGGGCCACGCTGTCGGCCGACGAGTTGAAGGAGATCGACTCCTTCGCCGTGGACACCGAGGGCACCAACATCTGGGCCGGACGGAACTGACCGCGCGCACCGCGTCCGGGACCGGACGAGGTGCGGACGAGGTGCGGACGAGGTGCGGACGAGGTGTGGAGACAGAAAACGGGCCGGTCCGTGGGGGGGATACGGACCGGCCCGAGGGGGGGTTTCCACCATAACCCTTCGTAAGTGGTGCCGCGTGCCACCCAGGACCACCGCTACGCTCCGGAGTTGCCGGATTGCTGCGTCCAACACGTAGAACGCCCTGGACAGCGGGCCTGAGGCCGCTGTCCAGGGCTTCTGATTGGCGAGAAGTCGCCACCCGATGGGAGTAGTCGGGGGGGGCGGTTCAGACGGCGGCGACTCTCCCCACCGCCTTCTCCTTGTTCGCGACGATGGCGTCCATGTTGGTGTGGCCCCACTCGCCGAGCGGCACCAGCGCCGCGTTCAGCGCCCGCCCCAGCTCGGTGAGGGAGTACTCGACGCGCGGGGGCACCTCGCGGTAGACCTCGCGCTTCACGATGGAGTCGGACTCCAGCTCGCGCAGTTGCTGGATGAGCACCTTCTCGCTGACCCCGACGATGTGCCGGCGCAGTTCGCCGAAGCGCAGCACGTCGCCGGCGTCCAGCGCCCACAGGATCATCGGCTTCCACTTGCCGCCGACGACGGCGACGGCCGCGTCGAGACCGCAGCTGAAGGGGCTTTCGGGCTGTCCTGTCACTGCCAACTCCTCGCCAGATGCCGATACTTACCTTTGCGGCAGTACTCCGTCACAGGGAAGTGTACGAGAGGGTCGGAGGGGGCGGCCGAATGCGGTCGGGAACTGTCCTAAAGGCTTCCTAGGGTGGGCCGTATGACGACGAAGAACAGCGAATCCGGCGCCGGAACCGGTGGCGTGCGGGTGACTTGGGCCGCCGCCAACGCCCGGCGGCTGGCCAGGCAGGGGCTCGCCGCACCCATGGACGGCGGCCCCGCCGCCGTCACCGCCGCCATGGTCGGCGCCCACGCGCAGGTCCTGTCGGCGGCCGAACAGTCGGTGGCGCTGCGGCTGGCCGGCGGCGCGACGCGGGAGTCGGTGCGGACCGCCCTGTGGCAGGACGGCAGCCTGGTCAAGACGTACGGGCCGCGCGGCACCGTACATCTGCTGCCCTCCGCCGACCTGCCGCTGTGGACCGGCGCGCTCTCCGCCCTGCCTGCCGGACGCAACTCCATGCCGCCGGCTGTGCGCATGAGCGAGGACGAGACGGACCAGGTCGTCGGCGCCATCGCCGACGCGCTGGCCGACGACGACCTGACCGTCGACGAGTTGACCGACGAGATCGTGGCGCGCACGGGCCCGTGGGCCGGGGACCGGGTCATGGACGCGTTCCAGACGAAGTGGCCGCGGTGGCGGCAGATGACCCACACGGCGGCGCACCGCGGCGCGCTCTGCTTCGGGCCCAACCGGGGGCGGAAGGTCACGTACACCAACCCGCACCGGCTGCTGCCGGGGTTCACACCGCTGCCGGGACCGGTGGCGCTGGCCGGGCTGGTGGAGCGTTATCTGTACGCGTACGGCCCCGCCACCCCGCAGCACTTCGCCAAGTGGCTCACGGCTCCGGTCGGTTGGGCCGGTGAGCTGTTCGACAGGCTCGCCGCGCAGGGCCGCACGGAGCGCGTCGACCACACGGGCGGCCCGGCGTGGGTGGTGGCCGGTGACACGGACTTCCCGGCCGCGCGGCCGGACCCGGGCGTACGGCTCCTGCCCTACTTCGACGCCTTCACCATCGCGTCCCAGCCGAGGACACGGCTCTTCGCGGGCGCGGCGTACGAGCGGGCGCTCGCGGGCGGGCAGGCCGGGAACTTCCCCGTGCTGCTGATCGACGGGGTCGTCGCCGGGGTGTGGCACCAGCGCCGCTCCGGGAAGTGGCTCGACGTGACGGTGGAACCGCTGCCCGGCACGCTGCCCGCCGCGCGGCGCGCGGAACTTGAGGAGCAGGTGGAGCGGACGGGCGAGATCCTTCGGGGCACGCCGCGGCTGACGGTCGGACCGGTGTCGGTGGGCGCGCACGCGTAGGGAGGTGCGGGCCGTCTCTCAGGAGGGCTTGACCGCCTCGATCAGAAAGCGGGTCGTGGTGGCCACGAAGGGGCCGTCCGTCTCGATACGGCGGTGCAGGGCGGCGAGTTGGTCCCGGTACCCGCCGACCGTGAAGCCGGGCACCATCCAGATCACCTTCCGCAGGAAGTAGACGACGGCGCCGATGTCGTGGAACTCGGTGCGCAGCGACGCCGTCCGCAGATCCACCACGTCGAGCCCCGCCGCCTCCGCCGCCGCCCTGGCCCGCTCCGGGTCGCGCGCGGCGCGGCCCTCGGGCGGCTGCGGCCCGTGGAAGTACTCGACCAGTTCGAAGACGCTGGCCGGGCCGACCTCCTGGGAGAAGTAGCCGCCGCCGGGCCGCAGGACCCGGGCGATCTCGGTCCACCACGCGCGCACCGGGTGGCGGCTGACGACGAGATCGAACGCCGCGTCCGCGGAGGGCAGCGGCGGTTCGTCGTCGTCGCTCACGACGGCCACGCCGAGGGGGTGCAGGAGGGCGGTGGCGCGGGCGACGTTCGGCGGCCAAGCCTCGGTGGCCACGGTCAGCGGCGGCAGCTTCGGTACGGAGGCGAGGACTTCACCACCGCCGGTCTGGATGTCCAGCGCGGCGGTGGCACGGCTCATCCGCTCGGCCATGGCACGGGCGTAGCCCCACGGGGGCCGCTCCTCCGTCGCCCGCCCGTCCAGCCAGGAGAAGTCCCAACCGTCGACGGAGACGGCTTCGGCCTCGGCGATCAGGTCGTCGAAGGTACGGGAGCGGGGGCTCGGGTGGGGGCGGCCGGGCTCGGTGGGCATGGGGAGATGGTGACAGGAACGCCGTACGGGCCGCGAACGGTTTAGGCGGCGAGCGCGCCGAGCACCACACCGACCAGCGCCCCGGCGATCATGAAGGGGCCGAAGGGGATCGCGGACTTGCGGTTCGCCCGGCGCAGGGCCATCAGCCCGAGGCCGTACAGCGAGCCGAACAGAAACCCGGCGAACGCGCCGACGAACAGCACCAGCCAGCCGTACCAGCCGAGCACGACGCCGAGCGAGAGCGCGAGCTTGACGTCGCCGAAGCCCATGCCGTTCGGGTTGATCAGGAAGAGGACGAAGTAGCAGGCCCCGAGCACGAGTCCGCCCAGGAGCGCGGCCGGCCAGGAGCCGCCGTCCTCCGGGAGGAGCGCGGCGATCCCGAGCAGCACGGCGGAGGCCGCGGCGAGCGGGAGGGTCAGCTGGTCGGGGAGCCGGTGCACATTGCGGTCGACGAGCGCGAGCAGTACGGCGAAGGGTGCGAGCAGCAGCCAGACGGCGAGTTCGGGGCGGGGGCCGGTGGCGGCGGCGAGGACGCCGCAGACGAGGGCGGTGCCGAGGGTGACGGGGAGGGAGGGGACGTAGCGCGCGCCGCGCAGGACGGGTGCGGGGTCTTCGTCGGAGGTGCCGTCGTCTGCGGCTGTGTCCGCGTGTGCGTGTGCGGCGGTGTCCGCGTGTGCGGCTGTGTCCGCGTGTGCGGGCATCAGGGCCTCGCCGGCCTCCGCCCGCCCCGGGGACGCGGTGGCCGCGGAGTCCGTACGCCCGGCCCCGCCGGCGGCCGTGACCACGCCGCCCGCCGCCGCGCAGGTCGTACAACCTGCCGTTCCCAGCCAGCCGTTGGCGGGCCCGGTGATCGGGTGTCCGGCCTCGCAGCTGTCGCGGTACGCGGCCTCCGGCTCGACGGAGAGCCGGTACGCGGCGCGCGGCAGGAGCAGCCCGGTGGCCGAGCCCCAGAGGACGGCGACGACGATCAGCGTGGCGTACACAGGGTCGACCTTAGAGCCGTCCACGGCGCGGCTCATAGGTCCAGGGGCCCACATCGGGCGGTCTCCGGGCCCAGTTCCGGCCGTCCCGGCGGAGAGCCGTGCGGTCGGGTCGTATGGTCGGCGCCATGGGCAAATGGCAGAACGGCAGGGGCAGAATGACGGTCGAGGGCCGGGACGAGCCGGTGGAGCTGGAGATCGCCGCCTCGTACGGCACACGGCGGCGCGGCCTGCTCGGGCGGACCGGGCTCGACGGTGCGCTGCTGATCACGCCGTGCAGCAGTGTGCACACGTTCCGGATGGGCTTCACGATCGATGTGGCGTATCTGGACAAGGAGTTGAGGGTCGTGGACGTCCACACCCTGAAGCCCGGCCGGCTGCCGCTCCCCCGGTTGCGGGCCCGGCATGTGCTGGAGGCGGAGGCGGGCGAGATGGAACGGTGGGGTGTGCGGCCGGGCGTACGGCTGACGGTGGACGCGTAGTCCCGCGCCGGGCGCGCTACTTGAGCTTCGCCGCCTGGGTGGCGAGCAGGATCGACGGGATCTCCGGGGTGGCGGCGCCCTCGAAGTTCGCGGTGTAGAAGGTCGCGACCGTGCCGCCCACGCGTACGACATGGAACACCAGCGGCACCGGGTCGCCCTCGAAGTCGCCCGTCACCACATACGCGAGAGTGTCGTCGCCCGCCTTGGGGACGTCGACGCGCCGGACGGCCGAGTACGTCGACGGGCTGTCCGCGCCGCTTCCCCCGAAGCCGTCCTCGCAGGCCTTGACCGCGTCGCCCAGCCGGCTGAGCAGCGTGGCGGCGCCCCGCGTGCCGTGGGTGGTGAGGAATTCGGAGATGGCGGGGCGGCCGGTCCTCGCGCCGATGAGCTGGCGGTAGACGGCCGCCGAGGCCTCGGGCTCGGGCCGGCCGTTGATCATCGCGGTCAGCGGGGCGCAGTCGGGGTCGTCGGCCGTCTCGCCCTGCGCGGGGGGACCGCCCATCGGCTCCACCTTGAACGTCGACACGTCGCCGGTGGCCAGTACCGCCGTGTCCAGCTCGGCCTCGGTCAACTCCTTGCCGCCGCCGGCGCCGACGCCCTTCACCTTGGGATCGACCGTCTTCGGCTGCTCCTCCAGGGCCGGCGGTTCGGAGACCTGACCCGGGTCCTTCGGGTCGTTCGGGTCCTTCGCCTCCGTCGTGGCGCTGGCCGCGGCGTCCGGTTTCCGTGGCTTGTCGGAGTCCTCGTCGCCGCTGTCCGCGCCGCCGCACGCGGTGGTGAGTCCCAGTACGAGCACGGTCAGGGCGGCGACCGTGCCGGTGCGGCGTGACATACGCGCCGTCCGCGTCCTCATCGAAATCCCCTCTCTCGCTTCCCGCTCTCCTGGCCTCGGCCGGCCGGGCCCCCGCCGATCAGCCGAGCTTGTCGAGGTCCAGCTCGATTCCGACCGGTGTGGAGAGCCGGCCGGTGAAGCATTCGTGCCAGGCCCGTTCGACCACCGACAGCCGGTCTCTGGCCTCCCCCTTCGGCAGGATGTTGGCCTTCGCCCGGGTCAGATGGCGCCTGGCCTCGGCCGTTTCGCCGCGTTTCGCGAGGAGCCGGCCGAGCCAGGCGTTGTTCGAGACGAATTCCGGCGCGCGTTCGACCGATTCCGAGATGAGCCGGAAGGTGAGTTCCCGGTCACTGCTTCCGACGCCGTTCCATTCGTTGATCGCCGCCAAGTGCATGGCCGCCATGGGCCGATAGGCGGATTCCACCGGAACGGCGGTCAGCAGGCGCCGCGCCTTTTCGATGCTCTCGTCGTCCATCAGCAGATGCAGCGCGCTGTGGGAGTGGAGCAGTACGGCACGGGGATTCCCCTCGTCCGCGGTGACCAGGTCTCCCACCATGGCCACCGCCGCGTCCTCCTCGTCGAACCACTCAAGGCCGAACACGACCTGCACATAGTCGAGTTGGCGCTCGGCCGTGCCTTCCTCCCGCGCGAGCCGCTTGACCGCGGCGCGCTCGGAGTCGTACCGGTCCTGCTGCTTCCGCTGCTCCTGCTGATCCATCGGATGACTACCTCGGGCGTTTGGCCGGGATGAATGCCGTACTGATCCTGACGACGCCGTTGACCATACGCCCACGAATGGTGACGGTTTCGCCGTCGATGACACGGTCCAGTTCGAACTCCCCCGGCCGGCCTCCGGGCTTCTGTGTCATCGGTCCGTCGCCCAGACTGTCCACGATCTTCTTCATCGCCCCTTCACGGCCGCCCGAATTCCTCACCAGGTCCTGGAAACCGTGATCCTCCTTGTTGAACACATGGTCGAGGACCTTCTCGGTGTTGTTGGCCTCGTACGCCTCGTCGAGCTGCTTGCGCGTCAGCGGTTCGCAGATGTCCTGGTTGTGGACCAGGACCGGGGCGGATCCGACGTAGACGTAGTACGTGTGGATACCGCTGACGGTGAGGTCGTGCGTGGTCTGCCGCTCGGTGCGGCGGGCGACGGCGGTGACCTCCAGGGACGTACCGGAGGGCGTACGGAGGTGGTCGCCGGCCTCGATGTCCCCGGCGTCCGCCCAGCGCCGCTGGTCGCTCAGCCAGAACGGGTGCGTGTCGGTGGCCGTGACGGCGGCCGGTCCGCTGCTCGTGGCGACGGTGAGGCGGGTGAAGTCCTTGTCGTCGTGGGTGGTGATGGTCCGCTCGACCGTCCGGGCCGCTGTCCGGCCGGTCCCGGGGTCGGTGGCGACGACGCGCATACCGACCCGGATCTTGTCGATGGCCAGACGTCTGCCGTCGGCAAGCAGCACAGGAGTCCCGGGCAGGAAGCTGTGGTTGACGGCGCAGGACCCCGGGCTGTCGCCGTCCTTGGGTTTGTCCTTCTTCTCCTGGTCGAGTCTGCGTCTGGCGTCGGCGAGTCCGTCCTCCGCGTCGTCGACCCGCTTGCGGTTCTTGATCAGCCCCTTGAGGCCGTCGTACAGGTCCCCGCCGTGCTTCTTGAGCTTCTTGACCAGCTCAACGGCTTTCTTCCACTTCCACGGGGCCCCGTACTTCGCCGCCAGCTTGCCCACGGCGCCGCCGACGATGCTGAGAAGCACATTGACCAGGGTTTCCGTGCAGGCGCCCATGTCGCCCTTGGTGATGCAGTCCAGCGCGTCCGTGATGCCGAGCTCGTCGGCCAGGATCCTGGCGAGTTCCTTCGCCGCTTCCTTCGTCTTGTCGCTGTCGCTCTTCTCGGCGGCCTGAGCGTCCTGAAGCTCTTTCAGCGCCGCGTCGTAGTCCAGCTCGACCTGTGACTTCCCACCGTCGCCGGGGTCGCCGTCCGCGCCGTTGCCGCCGTCGGCCGCGCCGTCGGCGGGAATCTCTTCCCCGCCGCCGTCGTCGTCCTCGGCGACCGTGCCACTGCCACCACCGCAGTCACCACCGCCGGTGATCCGGCAGACCTGCGTGCTGATCCCCTCGGCAAGGGCCGGCCCGACCCCCGTACCGACCAACGCGCCCACGATCGCCGCGACAACGACGACCAGGCCGACGTACTCGATCGCCCCCTGGCCGCGCTGCGAGCTGCGCAGGGCCCCCAGCAACCTGACGCCGGTCCGTGGCAGAGCGCCCCGAACCCGACGCCGAATCCGGCGTACTACCCCCGATGACACCATAAGGGCGACGTTACGACGCCGACCTGTTCCGGTCATGGGCCCGAGGACCCAACGGCGGACTCATAGCGGGCGGAAGACGCGGGTCAGGGCAAGCGGGGCAGGGCAAGAGAAAGCCCGTCGGCATCGATCAGCGATGCCGACGGGCCTGCTCTGCGGAGGTTGTGGGGGGTTACTCTCCGCCGCCAAGGATCTCGTCAACGGTGTTCGAAAGGCCCTCGGCGATCGACTCGTCGACGCCGGAGCCGACGATGGCCGCGATGATGAGCGCCACGAGCACGATCACACCGACGTACTCGACCGCGCCCTGGCCCTTGTCGCCGCGCCGCTTCATCGCCGTGACAGCGGTGTTCGTCCACGTACCGACGTAGACCTTGACGTTGGCGGCGGCCTTCAGCGTGACGTTCGACATGAGATTCCCCTTTGTGTCGGCCGGCCGGCGACCGGCCAACTCGTACGAGTCTTCGATGCCGTCCGCGCTTCCGGCTTCCTCCTGGCCGGTCTCGCTGGCGACATGAGAAACGTACGGCGGCACCGGACCCCCCGCATAGGCCCCAAGGCCCAAACCCCGGGCCCAAAGGGCGCCTTGGGCCTGACAGGCGCGCGGGATGGGACGGGGCGGACACGCGACACGGCCGGGGCGTATGTGACATCCATACGACACCGGCCGTGTGAGCACGACGTGGCACGGGCGGGTCAGCTCTGGGAGCTGTCCACCTCGCCGCGCGGGAAGGAGATCTCCACGCGGCGGTTCTTCTTGCGGCCTTCCTCGTTGCTGTTGTCCGCGATCGGGTACTGCTCGCCGTAACCCCGGATCTCGTACGTGATCCCGGCGGCGGCCAGTTCCTTCTCCAGGACTCCGTGCACGGCCTCCGCGCGCTGCTTGGAGAGGACGTCACCGTGGGCGGACGAGCCCAGGTTGTCGGTGAAGCCGAAGACCCGGACCTTCTGGGCGCCCTGCTTCTCGATCTCCGCCGCCACGGCGGCGATACGGGCGTTGGCCGCGCTGGAGAGCTTCGCGCTGTCCTTGCCGAAGAGGACCTCGGCCTGGAGGGCGAACTTCACCGACTCGCTGGTGTCCTCACGGCGTTCCTCGCCCCCCTCCGACTCGACGACGGAGATGAGCGGAAGCACCTTCGCCGGCGCGAGCGTGGCGCCGTCCCGGAGCTTGAGCCCGGTGGACTCGCCGTTGACCTCGGGCGGCGGTGAGGTCGCCTCGGTGCCCGGCGGGGTGCTCGGCGTCTCGTCGGCGTACGCGCCCGTGGCCATGGTGAATTGCACGCTGGTGAACAGCACGGCCGCGGCGATGGCGGCTGCCGCAGGCCGGGCGCAGGCCCGGCTCTTGCGTGCGGTCGCAGGCATCAGGAGATCTCAATCGTCGCGGCGGGCATGGAGGGCATCAGGAGATCGACCTCGGTGGTGCCCTCCGGGGGCGCCGGGAACTGGGCGAAGACGCCGATGTTCTCATTGGCCTTCAAGGACGAGATGCCCGTCGTGGTCAGCGGATAGCCCTCGGTGTCGCGCAGCACGTAGTAGCGCTTCTTCTCCTTCTTGTCCACGAGTGTCAGACCCGCCAACGACCTGCCGGTCCGCCGGACCTGGCTCTCGTCACCGTTCCAGGAGATCGGGGCGCCCACTCGCTCCCCGGTCGTGTTCTTGATCGTCCCGGTCACCGTCAGAAAACCGTCCTGGTCACGGACGGCGGTGTGCACGACCAGCTGGATGCCGTCGTTGCCGTTGATGGTGGCGAGGGTCTGGCTGGTGTCGGGCACCGTGTCGCCGCCGCCGTTGTCGTCGTCGTTCGACTTGTCCCCGCTCGGGGCGGACGACGACGCGCCGTCGTCCTTCGCGCCGTCGTCGCCACTGCCGCACGCCGTCAGAGACACGGTCAGCGCCAAGGCCGCGAGGGCGCAACCCGCGGCCCTACGGGCCTTCGTTCCATGCCGCATATTCATCAGTGTTGATCCTTTGCGTTCACTCGCGGTCAGTCTTCGGCCAGTCGGACGGAGAACAGGACAGACATGTCGGGCAGCACCAGATTTTCGGGGTCCAGATCGAGGGGGTTGCCGTCACAGACGAGTTCACCGGGCAGCGAAGGCTCCTCCTCCTCGCCCTCCTCGGGCTCGGAGTCCTCTCCCCCGTCGTCGTCCTCCACCGCCGGCCTGAACTCGCAGCGGGGTACGACGACCGCCGTGGCCGTGGCCCTGGCTCGTTTGTCCTCGGTGCCGGGCAGGATGCTCTCGCCCATCGGTTCGAGGGTTTCGACCTCGACGGTGAAGCCCCATCGGCCACCGCCGGCCCTATCGCATCCGCGCTGCGACAGCCGCACATCGTTCTTCTCCGCGAGGAGCCGGGCCTCCTGGCAGCCGACGAAGGGGCCGCTCGGGCTGCCGTTGAAGATGTCGTCGAGATAGCCGGGGGTGAAGAAGTTGGCGAGCAGCTCGATCCCGAACTGGTCCCGGGATTCCTGCGCCACCGCCAGCGCTGCCGCGTCGGCGCCGGACTGCGCGCCGTTGCGCGTGGCGCCCGCCTGGCCCACCGCGAAGAACGCGAGCGCGAGAAAGAGCAGGCCCGTCACCATCGTGACGTAGATGGGAGCGGCCTGCCCGGTCTCACGGGTGGTGCGTCGGGTCACTCGCCCCCGCCGAGAATCTCGCCCACCGTGTTCGAGAGACCCTCCGCGATCGACTCGTCGACGCCCGAGCCGACGATCGCCGCGATGATCAGCGACACCAGCACGAGGACCCCGACGTACTCGACCGTGCCCTGACCCTTGTCGCTCCGGCGTCTCAGCGCCTTGACGCCGGTCTTGACGTGGGTGGCGGCCTTCAGCGTGACCTTCGACATGAGATTCCCCCTCGTACGAGTCCTGGATGCCGCCCGTGAATCCGGCTTCCTCCCGGCCGGAGTCGTTGGCGGCAGGAGAAACATACGGCTGAGGGAGGCCCTCGACCAACTGTCCGAAGGCCCAACTCGGGCCCCGGACGCTCGACTTGGTTCTCTTCTCGGCAGCCCGGTCCCCGGGGCCCGAAGCGCGCTCAGCCACGACCGGCCGACCCCCCTCGTGTCCCGTGCCAGAAGGCGATCGCCTCGCCCCGGCTCCCCGCGTTCAGCTTGGCGAAGATGCGGTTGATGTGGTTCTTGACGGTCTTCTGGCTGATGAAACAGGCGGAGGCGATCTGCTGATTGGTCATGCCCGACGCGATCAGATCCATGATCTCCACCTCCCGCTGGCTCAGCTCCGAGTAGAGGCCGTCCGGTGCCCCGGTCGCCCCGGCCGCACCGGGCATCCCCGACGCCGCCTGTCCTTGAGGAGAATGTGCCATATTCGCTTGCGAAAGCGAAGGCCCTTGAGCAAATTGTTGCGGGTTCAACTCCCGATCAACAGGTGTTACTTGCCGGTTTGTCGGAGAAACGTACGGCGGGTGCCCATGACCGGCGTGTGCGTTTGCAGATGAATGGACCGGCGGGGCGGGCTGGTAGCCGGGGCCGGTGAACGCCGTGCCGAGTCCCTCGGGCAGCGCGCCGGAGCCCGGGTCCGTACCGCCGCCGCCCCGCACGCTCGCCAGCAGCGCGCTGGAGGCGGAGTGGGTGAAGTGGGCCCGGCCCTGCTTGATGTCCCTTACGGCGGCGACCAGTTGGTCGGCGGTGAACTCGCCGTGGACGAGATAGCCGCCCGCGCCGAGCCGCAGCGCCTCGTGGACGATCTCGCTCTCGCGGCTGTACGTCATCATCAGGACCGGCGCGAGCCGCACCAGATGCGGCAGGGCGGAGATCCCGTCGACGCCCGGCATCCGGACGTCCAGCAGGATGACGTCCGGATGGTGCTGGACGGTCTGTTCGTACGCCTGGCGGCCGTCGGCCGCCTCCGCGGCGACCTCGATGTCGTCGCGGCCGGACAGCAGGACGGTGAGGCCCGCCCGTACGACCGGGTTGTCGTCGGCGATCACCACGCGCAGCGCGGGCGCCGTGGGCATCGGGCCCGGCAGGGCGGGGAATCCTCCGGATGCCGCCGGCGGTGCTGACGTGGGGACCCCGGCGGTGTGCTCCGAGCTGAGCGGTGTGGCGTGCGAGGACGAGTGCTGGGATACGTGTGACTGCTGCGTCCAGTGCTGCCCGGAGCTGCGCGAGTAATCGTCCGGCATGGCTGCGGCCTCCTCTCCATGGGTGGGGACGGTGGGTTGAGTGGGTCGGATGAATCGAGCGGGTCGGGCGGGTCTGGCAGGTCTGGCGGTTGGTCAGTTGAGCAGGGGTGCGGGGTGCTGCGGGTGCGCGTTCCGGGGCAGGCCCAGAGCGTTGAGCGAGAGTTCCAGCCGTACTTCCGTACCCCGCGCCGCCCGGCCCCTGCCGATGCGGATACGGGCCCCGATCGACGCCGCGCGCTCCACCATCCCGACGAGGCCGAAGTGACCGGCGCGGCGGAGGTCTTCGAGCGAGGTGCCGTCCGGCAGGCCCTTGCCGTCGTCGTACACGCTGATGCGCAGCACGTCGCGTACCACTCCGGCCGATACGTCGACGTACGTCGGGCTCGCGTGCCGTTTCGCGTTCTCCATGGCCTCGGTGGCGATGGTCAGGGCGTGCCGGGCCACGGCGTGCGGGATGGGCGGGCTCGCCGAGTCGCCGAGCCGCCGGAAGGCCGCCGGGAGGCCGTGGCGCCGGGTGAAGTCCTCGGTGCGCGCCCGGAGTTCGGCGACGACGTCGACTCCGCCGTCCAGACCGGACTCCCGGCGCAGGTCGGAGAGCAGTTCGCGGGACTCGGCGGCGGCGCGGCGGGCGGAGCGGGCGACCAGCTCGGCCTGGTGCTTGACGGTGAGCGGGTCCATCCGGTCCGCCGTGCTGGCGAGTCCGTCGGCGGCCATCGCCAGTCCGTGCAGGGTCTTGGCGACCGAATCGTGCATCTCGCGGGCGAGCCTGGCGCGTTCCTCCTCGACCGCGCCGGTGACGGCGAGCCGGGCGCGGGCCTCGGTGAGGGCCTGGCTGGCGGTGCCGAAACCGAGCATCAGATTGCGCAGGGTGCTGCCCACGGCGCCGGCGATGACACACAGGCCGGGGAGCAGGAGGGCGCTGAATCCCACCTCGATCTCGGAGTTGACGGCGTAGGCGCCCGCCACGATCAGGGCTTGCAGGACCGCGAACAGGGCGGCGCCGCGCCAGCCGTAGACCAGCCCCGCCAGCAGCGGGGTGCAGATGGTGACGTACGCGAGTGTCGAGTCCGGGGATGCGGTGATCAGCAGCAGGGCACCGACCACCGAGTCCGCGGCCAGCAGCGCCGGGTGCCGCAGGAGGATGGGTCCGAAGCGTTCCCAGTCGCGGAACAGCAGGTACGACAGCATGAAGGTGGCGACCACGGCGGAGGCGACGAGCCAGGTGGCGAGACCCTGCGCGGTCCGTTGCAGCGCGAAGGGGGACGCCAGCGCGATCATCGCCAGCCGGAAACCGAACACCTGACGGCACAGCGCCTGGAGGGCGTTGATCTGAATCGGCAGTGACGGCACGTGCGAGGGCGTGCCGGCGGTCGAGCCGATGGGCTCGTTGCCGATACCACCTCTGAGGATGGCCATTCTCGCGGTCATGGTGACTCACCTCCTGCTCGGTCGTCGATGAGCTGTGCCCGGTCCGGCGCCGGTCGGGTCAGCCGAGGATGTTCCCGAAGTCGACGCCGGAGCCGTAGTAGAAGCTGAGAACGATGAGGATCATGGTGGCCGGGAGCATGACCATCGTGACGACGAGCGTGGTCTTCGGGACGGCCTTGGCGGCGTTGCGGCGGGCGTTCTGCGAGTCGGTGCGCCGCATGTCGTTGGCGATCTGGATCAGGGTGTCGACGATGGGCGCGCCCAGCTCCTCGCCCTGCTGGAGAGCGGTGACGAACATCGAGACCTGGTCGGAGTCGTTGCGCCTGCGCAGATGGTCGAAGGCCTCCCGGCGGCTCACACCCATGTCCATCTGGCGCAGGGTGATGCGCAGTTCGTCCGCCCACGGGCCCTTGTACCTCTCCGCGACGCGCTCCAGCGCCTGGCGGAAGCCGAGGCCGGCGGAGACGACGACTGCCAGGACGTCCAGGAAGTCCGGCAGGGTGCGCTCGATGTCGTCGCGGCGCTTGCGGATCGCCGCCCGGATGATGACGTCGGTCCAGACGAATCCGAAGACCAGGGCGAAGATGCCGAGGGGCAGCTGACCGCGGATCACCAGGGCGAAGCAGGCGAACGCCCCGAGGAAGCCGTAGACCGCGCGCCGTGCCGCGTAGCGGTCGACCGTCATACCGCCGGGGTTGCCGGCCATGTCGAGGCGGCGGCGGATGGCGTCGACGCGCTTCGGGCCCATCATGCGCAGCACGGAGGGGGCGTAGCGCATGCCGAGCCGGTCGATCCCGGAGCCGACCGCGGTGGTCCGGGTGGCGCCGACCTCCAGTGCGACGGCGAGGTCCCCGGGGAGTTTGGCGTCGGCCCGGTACAGGCGGATCCCCTGGAAGACGCCGTACACGGCGAGTCCCAGGACCGCTGCGAGTAGAAGTCCCATGTCGTAGCCCCCTCTCAGACCTGGATCCGGGACATCCGCCGGATGGCGATGTATCCGACGGCGTACAGCGCGAAGGCGAGGATGGTGCCGACCTGCCCGACCGTGGCACCGGTCATCTTGTCCAGCGCCCCTGGTGTCATGTTGTTGATCAGCAGGAGGAAGCCGAGACCGATCAGGGGCACCGCGAGTGCCGTGACCTGGATCTGTGAGAGCACGGTCTTGACCTCGCGCCGGGTCTCCTTGCGCTCTTCGAGCGTCTCCGTGAGGTTGCGCAGCGAGGTCACGACCTGGCCGCCGGCCCGGCTGGAGAGGACCAGTGTGGTGACGAGGACGACGAGTTCGCGGGACGGGAGCCGTTCGGCCAGCTCGTCCAGCGCGTCGTCCAGCGTGTGCCCGATGGCCAGTTGGTCGGCGACCTTGCGCAGTTCCTCACCCGCGGGATTGTCCAGCTCCTCCGACGCCATCACCAGTGCGGTGCGCATCGCGAGGCCCGCCTGGGTCGCGTTGGCGAGTACGCGTGTCAGCTCGGGCAGCTGGTTGATGAAGGCCTCGGTCCGCTTGACCCGCTGCCAGTTCAGGAACGCGTTGCCGCCCCACAGACCCGCCAGTGCGGCCAGTACGCCGAAGAACGTGGCGAAGATGGCACCGACGATGAAGTAGAGACCCAGCAGTCCCGCCGCCATGTAGACCAGATACTCGCCCGGCGTCAGATCGAGGCCGGTGACCGTGATCTTGCGTTCGACGCGCTTGCCGAAGGTCGTCCGGCGCAGCCGGCGGTCGAAGGCCCCGAAGCGGCGTTGCCGGCCGCCCGGCGTCAGCTGCCCCGTGTGGGACATCCGCTCGACGAGCGCCTCGTGTTGGGCCTTGCCCGATGCGTAGATGTGCACGCCGACGACGCCGAGCACACACGTGAGCAGTGTGATGCCGATCGTCAGGAGCGGAAGATTATCCATGTCGTGCGGGGACTTTCTGGGTGAGCGGCGGACAGGGGCGGTGGTCGGTGGCGGGCGCGGACGCGGGCCTGGGTGCGGGCGCGGGCCGGGGCTCGGGCGCGGGCGCGGGCATCAGGCGATCGCCTTGCGGACGGTCAGCTCGCCCTCGGCCTGCGCGACCCCGAAGGCGGGCGGGATGGCTTCTCCCCGCATGTAGAGGCGTTCCGCGATCCGGCGGGGCATGGGGTAGTACTCGAACTGCCCCTTGACCTGGCCGTCCGTGGTCATGGGCTCGGCGAGATAGCGGCAGACCGACACGATGCGGTACTCCTCACGGCCGTGCGAGTCGACGATGGCGATCTCGGTGAGCCGGCGGGAGCCGTCGGCGTGCCGGGTGAGCTGCACGATCACATCGACGGCGCTGTTGATCTGGTCCTTGATCGCCACGAAGGGGATCTCGACCTCCGACATGGATGCCAGGGTCTGCATACGCATCAGCGCGTCCTCGGCGCTGTTGGCGTGCACGGTCGCGAGCGAGCCGTCGTGACCGGTCGACATCGCCTGGAGCATGTCAAGCGTTTCGCCGCCACGGACCTCACCGACGATGATGCGGTCGGGGCGCATACGCAGGGAGTTGCGGACGAGGTCGCGAATGGTGACCTGGCCCTTGCCCTCCACGTTGGCGGGGCGGGTCTCCAGGGTGATGACGTGCGGCTGCTGGAGCTGGAGTTCGGCGGAGTCCTCGATGGTGACGATGCGCTCGCCGGACGGGATGAGAGCGGAGAGCGCGTTGAGGAGGGTCGTCTTGCCGGTGCCGGTGGCGCCGGAGACGATGACGTTGAACTTCGCGCGGACCAGCCCGGACAGCAGGAGCATCATCTGCTCGTCGAGCGAGCCGAGGGCGATCATCTCGGGGAGGGTGAACGCCCTCGGGAAGCGCCGGATCGTGAGGATCGGCCCGCTCAGGGACAGCGGCGGGATGATGACGTTGACACGCTCGCCGGACGGCAGTCGCGCGTCCACCATCGGATTCGCCTCGTCCACCCGGCGGTTGACGGTGGAGACGATGCGCTCGATGGTCTGCATCAGCTGTTCGTTGGAGGCGAACCGCATCGGCAGCATCTCCAGCCGGCCGCTGCGCTCCACGAAGACCTGCTCGTGGCCGTTCACCATGATCTCGCTGATGGAGGCGTCTTCGAGCAGCGGTTCCAGGATGCCGAGGCCGAGCGCCTCGTCGACGACGCGGCGGATGAGCTGGGAGCGCTCGCCGGAGGAGAGCACGGGGCCCTCGCGGCTGATGATGTGGCCGAGGACCCGCTCCAGCCTGGCCCGGCGTTCGGCCGCGGCCAGCGCGGACATCTCCGCGAGGTCGATCTCCTCAAGGAGCTTGGCCCGGTAGACGCCGACGAGCAGACTCTCCTCGCTGCGTCCGTTCGCCGGATCGGGGCTGCTGATGCGCGCCCTCAGGCTCATGTCCTCAACTCCCAGGTGGTGCCGGTGTGATGCTCGGGTGGTGCGTGCGTACGTGCCGTACACGCCGGTGGCTCACGCCGGTCAGTCGCAGGGCATCGTGGTGCTCCTCTCGGCGTCCTCGAAGTCGAAGACGTCCGGCAGGATCGACGGGACGGCGACGCGGGCGGTGACCTCGACCTCGTCGCCGAAGCACCAGGCCGAGTCGATGTCGGCGCCGTCGGCGAGCCAGTCGCTCATGGAGGCCCTGCCGACGTCCTTGTAGCCGCCGTCGTACTGGGACGCGGCGCGGGCGGCGGCGCGGGACGCCGTACCGGCCTGCTGGACGGCGTACGCGGCGAGGCCGAGCTGGATGGCGGCGAGGCCGACGAAGAGCAGGAGGGTGATGAGGCCGGCGAACTCGACGGCGGCCTGGCCGCGGTCGTCACGCGCCCTGTCCTCGGACCGGCCCCTGGCGCCGGCCCTGCCCCTGACCCTGTCGCTGTCCTGGGGCTGCGGAGATCGCTTCGGCATGTCAGCTCTCCCTCACGGCGGCCGACCGGCCCGGGACACTGGTGAACGGGATGTTGATCGATCCGGGGAAGAGGAACGGGATGTCGAGGTCGACCTCCGCCTTGACGAGGTCGCCGTCCTCCTGGCAGTGGATGTCGGCGCTCCAAGCCTCCGGCAGGTTCTTCTCGCCGGCCTCCCGGCACGCGTCGGTGCGCGTCCGGGGCGCCTCCGCCACGGTCCCGGCCCGGACCGCCTCGTCCGCCGCGTTGCCCGCGAGGGAGAAGGTGTAGCCGATCATCGCGGCCTGCCAGAGCAGGACGGCGGTGACCAGGATGAGCGGGATCACACCGGTGAACTCGACGGCGGCCTGACCGCGGTCGTCGCGAGCCCGCAGCGCGGCCCGGACGCGACGTACCCCGCCTCGTACGCCGCGCACGCGACGTACGCCGCCGCGCTCAGCTGTCCGTATCTGTGGATTGCCCATGGTTCAACGTGCCCCCTCAGCCTCGTCTTCCGCGCCGAACCCCGACCGAGCCCCGGTCCCCCTTGAACTTCCCCTGCTTCTGCGCGCCTTCGGGAATCTTCACCAGGCCCAGCTCGCCGGCGAGCGCCCAAAGCGCCTGCTTCACCGTCGACTTGGGCTCCAGGTCCTGCATCCGGCCCGCGTCGACCGCCGCGTGCAGCTCCTTGAAGTTGGCCGGGATGACGACCCGCGACACCTTGGTGCTGGTGATCTTCTCGATGAGCGGCGGCTGGATCTCGGTGTTCCGCATATAGCGGTTCACCACGATCGTCGTCTCCTCCGCCTTGCGGATCTGTAGCCGGTCCCAGAGCTTGACCATGCGCTTGGCCGCCCGTACCGCGACCACGTCCGGCGTGGCCACCAGCAGGGAGGTGTCGGCCATCTCGATCGCCGCCGCGTTCGCGCTCGTCGTCTGGGTGCCGCAGTCGACGATCACGACCTCGTAGCGGTTGCGCAGGGCGCTGACGATCTGGCGCACTGACCGGTCGTTTATCTCCTCGCCCCGCTCCCCCTCCCCCGGCGCGAGCAGCAGCCCGATACCGGTGTGGTGGGTGAACACCGCGTCCTGGAGCACGCGGGGCGAGATGTCCTGGATGGTGGCGAGGTCCACGATCGAGCGGCGGAACTGGACGTCCAGGTACGAGGCCACGTCACCGGCCTGGAGGTCCAGATCGGCGAGCGCCACCGACATGCCCGACGCCTTGGCGGCGAGGGCGAGTTGGACGGCGGTCACCGTCGTACCGACGCCGCCCTTCGCCCCGCTCACCGTGACGACGGTGCCACCGGGGCCGGTGAACACGTCGCCGCCGTGGCCGAGATGGCGCCGTACGCCCACGGACCAGGCCGCGGCGGCCTGGACGCGCTGGGCGAGTTCCTCGTACGAGAGGGGGAGGCCGACCAGCCCGCGCGCGCCCGAGTCCATCGCGGCCGAGAAGAGGCCGGGGCTCACGTCGGCGGTGACCAGGATGACCCCGACCGCCGGGAAACGGAGCGCCACCTCCCGGATCAGCTCCAGTGCCGGGACCGGACCGATCCGCTCATGTACCAGAACTACTTCCGGAAGTTCGTCGATCGACTCGGTGGCCAGCCTGGCCAGGGTGTCGATCAGCGAGGTCGAGTCACCGACCGGCCCGGCCGGCTCCGCGTCGGGGAGCTGGCTGAGCAGGGTGGTGATGGATCTGGCGGCGTCGGCATCGCCGACGACCGGAAGGATTCTGGTCGTCATTCGTCCCTCACTTGTCCCCTTCGAGGGTGTAGGTGCTCTCCCCGGGGCGCAGCGTGGTGGGGCTGTCGTCGGGAAGCAGGGCGAGGCGTACGTGCTGTGCGAAGGACTCCGCGTAGGCGACGCGCTGGGCGTCCTTGGTCTTGAGGGCGAAGGTGATCGGGACGGCGGTCTTCGGGCCGCTGCTGCGGTCGTCGTCGTCCTTGGGCTCCAGCGGCGTCAGTGAACCGACGTCGATGACCTTGGCGTTGGGCACGATGATCCGGGACTGCGCGTCGTCGCCCTCGTTCTGGGCGGCGAAGGTGGCGAAGATGTTGACCAGGTCGCCCGCGTTGATCTTGCCCGCCACACCGGTGGCGGCGTCGATCATGATCGCGATCTCCTGCTCGTCGTTGGCGAGGGCGGGCCGTTTGACGATCATGTCGTCCTGGAGCAGCGACCCCTTCTTGAGCTGGGTGACGGCGATCTTGCCGTTGACGACGGCGAGGTCGGTGACCGCGTTGTCGGAAAGCCAGCGCTTGGGCATCTCTATCTTCTCGAACTGCCCCTCCTCAAGCGCCGTGTACGGAGCCACGTCCGCCTTCAGCCGGTACGCGGGCACCTCGGGTCCGACCTTCGAATTCACGTCGCTGATCACCGAGAGCACGCCGG
Source organism: Streptomyces sp. NPDC006643 (assembly GCF_042870175.1). Classification (NCBI taxonomy): domain Bacteria; kingdom Bacillati; phylum Actinomycetota; class Actinomycetes; order Kitasatosporales; family Streptomycetaceae; genus Streptomyces; species Streptomyces sp. NPDC006643. The sequence goes on from NZ_JBIAHA010000011.1 coordinate 202,977, forward strand.
CGAAGGCGCCGAAGGCGCAGAGGACGGAGAGAAGAAGGAGAATGATGCCGCGGCGTTGCCGTGAATTCATGAGCGGGACAACCTCGTTCGAAGACGTGGGACGGGGAGTGACTGGTCGGGCACGGGACGAGGACCGCCACCGGCTCGTACGGACCGCCTCCAGGCGGACTACGGCCCGCCTGCCGGGCGGGCTACGGCCCGGGGCGCATGGGTGCTCCTTGGGTCAGGACACCGGAACCTTCTCTTTGGTTCTCGGCCGGGGAGAGCGGCGCGGAGCAGAATCCGCACCGATCACCGATGAGTTCGAGACCGCACCAGGAACACACCTCTCGCCGTACGGATGAAACCAGCTGGTAAAGAACGGAGATATCCGGCAGGAACGCGGCGAATTCGATCATCTTGGACGTTCCCCACCAGCGTGGGGAATCCGCGAGAAGCGCCATCTCCTGCACCCCCTGCACCTGCCAGGCGGGCGCGAGTGTCGCGGTCACCCAGTCCGATTGCAATTGTCCCTTTCCGACCAGAAGTTGCGTGCCGAATTCAGGACCGGTCAGCTCGCCGTTGCCGATCTTGATCAACTGGGGGTCGGGGTTGGCGAGGACACCGAACTGCGAGCCCGGCACCCACGACTTGGCGTGCGACTTGAGGCTGACCGGGACATGGTCGAGCTTGGTGACCGAGTTGAGGAGGGCACCGGCGTGGATGTAGTGCGAGAGCAGCCGGGCCGCCGACGCGACGACGCCCGCGCTGAAGTCGCAGATGGACAACTGCCGTAGCTGCCGCACGAGTACGGCGAGTCCCAGCGGCGGCAGATCCAGCTTGAGAAGGGCGATCCGGTCGCTCTCCAGGACGGAACGCACGGTGTACAGCCGCCGCTCGTGCGCCACCGGGAGGGCGGCGGAGTAGACGGCCACGACGTAACCGTGCTGCTCCACCAGGACCTGCATGTCCGCGAGCGCGGCCTCCAGCGGCTGGACGTCCGGGGCCTGCAACAGGGCCGCCGTGGGCGTCTGCTGGTCGGTGGGCGGCAGCACCAGATCGTGACTCGTGACGGCTATGGCGGTTGACACCTGGATCCCCGTTCAGCTCGGGCGTCGGAGTTCCGGCGACCGCGGTTTTCGCTACTGCTGGGCCCTGCTGCTCGGCGTTCGATAGTCCTGGTCGGTGGTGAAGTCCCCTCGACTTCGACTACCGCTCAGCACTTTATCCACGACTTAGCGCACAGAGAACACCTCACCGATGTCATTGGTACGCCGCTCACTTCGTACGCACCACCAAAGTCGGGCGAAGCAGTCAGCCGTTAACCCATGTTTCATTTGACGCCGAAACTAGCCGACCGTCGAAGCGCCCACCAGGTAACTGGTCCGCTTTGGGTCCGGGTTGGGCCCACGGACCCACGCCACCGGGTCCGGGCCGTCCGTACGCTCCGTTCCGATTCCGTATTACGCGAAAAGTTGTGCGGTCACCGAGGGGGACGGTCGGATGGGACGGGAACTGATACGAGGGCGACCACGGGGCGACCGCGGCACCTCCGCCACCGAGTACGTGGGCGTGATCGTGGTCGTCGCGGCCATCGCGGGGGCGATGGTCGGCACCGGCGTCGACGGGACCGTCGCCGACCAGTTGAAGTGCCTGGTCACCTTCGGACCGTGCGACCCCGGCGGCGGCAAGCCGAACCGGTCCGCGCCCAAGACCGACGCCGACTACGAGCCGCCGCTCTGCCAGATCTCCTCGATCAGCGACAAGGCGGGCGCCAAGGGGAAGTTGCTGTTCATCGAGTGGGGCGAGGAGTACGGCTTCCAGCAGCAGACCTTCCAGGCCAAGACCGACGTGAACAAGGACGGCAAGGTCGACGACAACGACCAGCAGGTGATGATGACCTTCACCGACGCCGCGTCCGTCGCCGCCAAGAAGGACTGGAAACCGGGCGCCAAGGTCGGCAAGTTCGGCTCGGACAAGGTCGAACTCGGTGCCGGGATCAAGGTGACCAACGGGGACACCTGGGTCTTCGACAGCGAGGAGGACGCGGCGGCGTTCCGCGAGGACATCGAGGACCTGAAGACGTACGAGCTGGCCAACCGGCACGCCAACTCCCGTGGCGGCGGGCTCGGGAACAGCATCGCCTACCTCTTCGACAGCGGTCCCCTGTACGAGGAGGAGCAGCTGCGCAAGCGCATCGACGAGAAGCTCGGCAACCGGCACATCAGCTACGGCAAGGTGGGTCTGGAGGCGAGTGCCGCCGGCGGTATGAAGCTCTCGGCGGGCGACGAGAAGAAACTCAGCGCGACGCTCGGCGGCAGCTTCAAGTTCTCGCCCGAGGTGACGTGGACCGACAACAACTACCGGAACCTCAAGTCGTACACGTACAGCGCCGCCATCGAGTACACGGGCAAGGTCGGCTACGAGGCCGGGCCCGTCAGCGGGGAGTCGAGCGCGACGACGACGCAGACCGGCACCATCACCGTCAGCCACGACAAGACGACCGGTGAGCTGCTGCGTATCGACATGACACGTACCGTCGAGAAGGGCGCCACGAAGGACGGCGTCACGGTCGGCGGCGACAACGGCAAGAAGGACGGCGACAAGCGCGGCGGCAGCGGCAGCGTGAAGGGCACGGACAACGAGACAGGTATCGAGGTCGTCACCAACTCCGTCGTCATCAAGCCCGGCGCCGAGGGTGACAAGCAGCGCGCCATCGCCCAGGAATGGCTCGACGGCACCGGCGACAACGGGGCGCCCTTCGCCTACATGTTTGACGACCACGCACCGACGAAGCGGCCGGGCAACGACGACCCGTTCGGCCAACTCCTTTTCGACGAGGGCCTGTCCAGCAAGAACACGTACACCGGCCAGACGGAGGCCGCGGAGTACGGATTCGAGCTGAACCTGGGTCTGAGCTTCGGCTTCTCGGTCTCCACCGAGAAGAAGGAGGAGAGCCTGGGCGACGCGCAGTTCCTGGGTGCGCCGAAGGGGGAGAACCGCAGCTATGTCCCGTACAGCTACTGTGCGAACTGATCCCGGGGACAGGAGCACACACGCCATGAGCAGCAAGAAGACGACGAGAGGGACGACGATGGCCAGGCGGATCCCGACCATGCCCATCGCCTCGATGCCCCTCGCCTCCGGCGCGCTCGCGACGCTCCTGCTGCTCCTCGCGGGGTGCGGCGCGGACTCGGGCGGCGGCGCGGTGCCGGAGGGCTGGGGCACGCTCAAGACCCCGGCGGTCACGGTGGCGCACCCGGCGGCGTTCGAGGAGCAGGGCGCCGGTGAGCGCAGCAAGTACAACGCGGCGGCGGCGACGCTCTCCGACGAGAGCGGGACCATCGGCATGATCACCGTGCAGCTCGACTTCACCGACGCCGACTCGGTGGAGGAGGCGGCGATCGGCGCCGAGGCCGGGGTCGCGCTCGGCTCGACGCTCGGGAAGCAGGAGGAGATCCAGGTCGCGGGCCCGGACGGGGACGAAGAGGCCCGGCGGGTCAACTTCGAATTCACCCAGAAGGATTCAGGCACCGGCTCCGGGGCGGGGACCCCGGGCGGCGCGCTGAACCCGAAGGCCGGTACCCGGGTCGACGGCGTGATCATCGCGGGCCTCGACGCCGACGACAAGTCGTACGCCGTACGGATCGACGCGGTCAAGGGAAAACTCGGCAAGGGCGATCTGAAGAAAATCATCGACTCGATCACGGTCAACTAAGCGGGGTCCACGATGGATGTTCCGGGCGGCGACTACCTATTCTTCGGCGGCATGATTCTTCTTTTCGGCTGGCTGGCAACGCACTACGCGCGTCGCCTTTCGGGCGTGAATCGGGCACTGCGAGCGGGTATTCGGGCGGAAGGCACTTGCGTGCGAATCGAGCAGGAGCCGTACAACCGCTCGGACGCGCAGCGGCACTTCTTCGCGTTCCGTACGCCGGACGGCCGCCAGATCGAGTTCGAGGATCTGGCGAGCCGGTCGATACGGGTCGGCGACCCGGTGACGGTGGCGTACGACCCGGCCGCGCCCGACCGCTCGGCGACGGTCGCGGGGCGCGGCCACTGGTCGCCGGTGCTCCAGTACGGGGTGCTGGTGGTGGGCTGCGGGCTCGCGGCGGCCGGGTTCGCGGCGGTTCTTCTTCTCACGGTGGTCTGAACGGTGGTTCCGGGGGCGGGATTCAGGTTCCCGCCCCCGGACCGACATGCACAAGCACTGATGGAGGCGGTTGGCGATGACGAGGTACGGCTACCCGGGGGCGTCCGTCCAACGGGAGGAGGGGCGCGGAGCGGCGGTGTTCGCCCTCGCGCGCGCCTGGGCGGCCGGCATCGTCGTCCTGCTCCTGACGGAGTACCTCCAGACCACGCTGGTCAACGACCACCTGGCCACCTCGGAGAACCTGGAGACCTTCAACGGCAGACTGATGCTCGTCCACATCCCCAACGCGGTCTGCATAGCCCTGGCCACCTGGGCGGCGGGCCGGTTCCACCGCGAACCGTTCCGCGACTCGAAGGCGCAGCACGCCCTCGCGGTCTGCACGGTCGGGGTGGCGGCGCAGGCGCTGAACATGGTCATCCAGTGGGAGAACCTGGAGGCGGAGGGCGTTCTGATGTCGAACGCGGTGCTGGTGGTGGGTGTGGTGGCGGGATACGCGGCGGAACGGCTCCAGGACGAGTGACGGGCGCGGCAGGAGCCGCCCGCCGCTCGAAGAACTCGTCCAGCAGGGCGAAGAGTCCGTCGACCGCCTTCCGGTGCTCGTCCAGTGACCACGGCTGGGCGGGTCGCCCCTGGGGGAACACGATCTCGACGACCTGGGCGGACCAGACGAGATTCCGCCCGGCCCGCTTCGTGTCCGCGAGCCACTCCCGCAGGCCGTCCAGCAGCACGCCGCCGCAGGCGTGGTCGTAACCGCCGAGGTACGCCGCCACCCCGTCGAAGGTGACACGGCCGACGTACATGGCCGTCCGCTTGCTGAATCCCTCCCAGAACCGCTGATGCGACTCGACCGGCCGGCCCCTGCCCCGGCTCCAGGCGGCCGGGATCCGCGACAGATCGGTGCCCGCGCCCCAGGTCGAGTAGCTGACCGCCTCCGGCCCCACGCCGAGGGCCGCGAGGAGAACGGCCGTACGCGCGGCGGGATCGACGGGCCCGGACTTCCTGACCCAGACGTACGTTCCCGCCGGATCGCGCTCGTGATGAGTGACGACGAAGTCGGTTCCGTCCAGGGTGAAGAACGCGGCACGCAGGGCGCCGTGCCCGTCCCACGACTCCTCGACGGTCAATCCCAACCGCCGTGCCACGGAATCCAGTTCCACGGCGAGCAACGCAAGCGCGACCAACGGCTCGGTCGCCGCCTGAAACATCGAACACTGCCGCGCGGGACCGCCCGCGCCGACGGGGTCCGGGTCGGGGTCAGGAAGGCTGATCATCTCGCTCACGCGGCCAGTCAATCACCGCTTCCCGACGAGGAGGCGCCGGATGCCGGCCGCGGCAGCGGGGTCCCGTCGTCGGTTCGCCGGCTCCGTTCCGCCGAAAGCGGTGCCCATGTGGGGAGTTCGTGTCAGAGGTATTGACAACTTGAATGGTCTGGACCATTTTTACGGCCAAGCGGTGGCCACCGTTCCCGACCCGCACCTCCTTACCCGACATCCCCAGCGGAGGCATCAAGTGGAACGTGTACCCGACGGCAGACGCAGACCCAGCAGGAGCGCCGATCGACGTGGGCGGGCGCGGAGTTGGCTGGGTGGGGTGGTGGCCGTGCTGGCCGCCGGGGCCCTGAGTGTGGGTGGGTTGGGGGGCGTCGCCCAGGCCGCCGACATCAACGTCGCCAAGAACGCCGGCTTCGAGTCCGGGCTCGCCAACTGGAGCTGTAGCGGCGGGAGTGGGGCCGCTGTCGGGTCTCCCGTACGGAGCGGGGCCGGCGCGCTGAAGGGGACGCCCGCCGGGCAGGACAACGCCCGGTGCTCGCAGTCCGTGGCCGTGCAGCCCAACTCGACCTACACGCTGAGCGCGTGGGTGCAGGGCGGGTACGCGTATCTCGGGGCCAGCGGCACCGGGACCACCGACGTGTCGACCTGGACGCCCGGCGAGAGCGGCTGGAAGCAGCTGACGACGACCTTCAGGACCGGCGCGTCGACGCGTGCCGTGACCGTGTACACGCACGGCTGGTACGGGCAGAGCGCGTACCTCGTCGACGACGTGTCCGTCTTCGGGCCGGACGGCGGCGGGGGCGGTGACCCCGACCCGCAGGCACCGGGCACGCCCGCCGGGCTCGGTGTCGGCGCCGTGACCTCGTCGTCGGTGGCGCTGAGCTGGAACGCGGTGAGCGGCGCGACCGGGTACAACATCTACCGGGACGGTACGAAGGTCCAGACGGCGACCGGGACTTCGGCGACCGTGACCGGGCTGGCGGCGGCCACCTCGTACCAGTTCCAGGTGTCGGCGACCAACGCCGTCGGCGAGTCCGCCAAGTCGGCGGCCGTCAGTGGCCGGACGTCACCGGGCGGCGGCGACCCGGGCGGGCCCGCCGTACCGAAGCACGCGCTGACCGGGTACTGGCAGAACTTCAACAACGGCGCGACCGTCCAGAAGCTCAGGGACGTACAGGCGCAGTACGACATCATCGCCGTCGCGTTCGCCGACTCGACGGCCACGCCCGGCCAGATCGTCTTCAACCTCAGCTCGGCCCTCGGCTACTCCGGGGTCGCCGAGTTCAAGTCCGACATCGCCGCCAAGAAGGCCGCGGGCAAGTCGGTGATCATCTCGGTCGGCGGCGAGCTGGGCAACGTCACGATCAACAGTGACGCCTCGGCGACGGCGTTCGCGAACAGCACCTACGCGCTGATGCAGGAGTACGGCTTCAACGGGGTCGACATCGACCTCGAACACGGCATCAACTCCACCTATATGACGAAGGCGTTGCGGCAGCTGTCGGCGAAGGCCGGCTCCGGGATGGTCCTCACCATGGCGCCGCAGACGATCGACATGCAGAACACCGGCACCGAGTACTTCAAGACCGCGCTGGCCGTGAAGGACATCCTCACCGTCGTCAACATGCAGCACTACAACAGCGGTTCGATGCTCGGCTGCGACGGACAGGTCTACTCGCAGGGCACCGTCGACTTCCTCACCGCCCTCGCCTGCATCCAGCTCGAAGGCGGACTCGACGCCTCCCAGGTCGGCATCGGGGTTCCGGCGTCCACCCGTGGGGCCGGCAGCGGTTACGTCTCCCCGACCATCGTGAACAACGCGCTGGACTGTCTGACGCGCGGCACCAACTGTGGCAGGTTCAAGCCGTCGAAGACCTACCCGGGTCTGCGCGGCGCGATGACCTGGTCCACCAACTGGGACGCGACGGCCGGCAACGCCTGGTCGAACGCGGTCGGCCCGCACGTCCACGCCCTGCCGTAACCCGTCACCGACAGGCCGCGGTCCCCCCACGCACAGACCAGCAGCGCCGCCGCTCCCCCGGCGGCGCTGCTGCGTGTTCGGCCACGACCGGCGCCGGGGCCGGATGCGGCCCATCGCGTCCAGACCCTTGACAAGGCCAATGGTCTGGACCAGTTTGTACGGCGGTACGGACCGGGCCACCGTTCCGTACCGCCCCCCACATCTCCCCCCCACGGAGGCCATGCAGTGCTCAGGCTCAAGACCCTTGCCGCGGCAGGCGTTCTCGCCGCCGGACTGGCCGTACCGACGGCCCAAGCGGCCCCCTCCCCCGCCCCCGCCGCCGTACCCGCCCACGCCGTGACCGGGTACTGGCAGAACTTCAACAACGGGGCCACCGTCCAGACGCTGGCCGAGGTCCAGGACGACTACGACATCATCGCCGTCGCGTTCGCCGACGCCACCGGCACGGCCGGACAGGTCGACTTCACCCTCGACTCGGCCGGTCTCGGCGGTTACACCGACGCCCAGTTCAAGGACGACGTGGCCGCCAAGCAGGCCGCGGGCAAGTCGGTCGTCATCTCCATCGGCGGCGAGAAGGGCACCGTCGCCGTCAATGACGAGGCGTCGGCGAACGCGTTCGCGACGTCCGTGTCCGCGCTGATGGACGAGTACGGCTTCGACGGCGTCGACATCGACCTGGAGAACGGTCTCAACTCCACCTATATGACGCAGGCGTTGAAGTCGATCGCCGGTCAGGCGGGCGACGGCTTCGTCCTCACGATGGCGCCGCAGACCATCGACATGCAGTCGACGTCCAACGAGTACTTCAAGACCGCGCTCGCGGTGAAGGACATCCTCACCGTCGTCAACATGCAGTACTACAACAGCGGTTCGATGCTCGGCTGCGACGGACAGGTCTACTCGCAGGGCACCGTCGACTTCCTCACCGCCCTCGCCTGCATCCAGCTCGAAGGCGGACTCGACCCCTCGCAGGTCGGCCTCGGTCTGCCGGCCTCGCCGAGCGCGGCGGGCGGCGGATACACCGACCCCGCCGTCGTCAACGACGCCCTGGACTGTCTGACGCAGGGCACCAACTGCGGCAGCTTCAAGCCCGACAAGACCTACCCGAGTCTGCGCGGCGCGATGACCTGGTCCACCAACTGGGACGCGGCGGCGGGCGACGCCTGGTCGAACGCGGTCGGCCCGCACGTCCACGGCCTGCCGTAGCGAAAGCGTACGAACCACCCCCCACAGACCGGTGGCGCCGTCGGACCCCGACGGCGCCACCGCGCGTTTGCCTCAGGCCCGGATCACCAGGGCAGGTCACGCACCTGCTGTACGCACAGCACGACGAACAGCAGCCCGCCCGCCGCCAGCATCACATTGCTCACGATGCCGTTGCGCCATTCCGCGGGCGTACGCGAGGAGTTGAGCAGCCACAGCAGTGTGAGCGCCAGGAAGGGCATGAAGAACGCGCCCAGCACGCCGTAGACCACGACCAGGCCGAACGGCTGGTCCAGGAAGAGCAGCCCTATCGGCGGGAAGGTCAGCCAGAGCAGATACGCCCGGAACGGCACCGACCGCTCGCGCGCGCCCGAGGCGACCTCCTCGACCGTCCCCTCGCCGACCGCGGTACCGGTCCTGCGCTCGCGCTGGAAGCGCTCCACGAAGTCGGCGAACATCAGGCTCACGCCGTGCCAGACGCCCACCAGCGCGCCGAAGGACGTGGCGAAGAAGCCGATGAGGAAGAGCTTCGCCGTCACCACCCCGAAGCGGTCCTCCAGGATCACCCCGAGATCGATGAGGCCCCGGTCGCCGGAGGTGAGCGCGATCTGCGAGGAGTGCAGCAGCTCGGCGCCGATGATCAGCATGGCGACGACGAAGACACCGGTGGTGATGTAGGCGACGCGGTTGTCGATGCGCATCACCTTCATCCAGTTGGTGTTGGTCCAGCCCTTGGCGTTGACCCAGTAGCCGTACGCGGCCATGGTGATCGTGCCGCCGACCCCGCCGATCAGGCCGAGGGTGTAGAGCAGCGAACCGTCCGGCAGTACGGGCGCGAGCCCCGCGAAGGCCGCCCCGAGGTCGGGCGCGACGCGTATCGCGACGTACACGACGATCAGGAACTTCATGCCGATGACGACCGTCATGAACTTCTCGAAGACCAGATACCTGTTGAACCAGACGAACAACAGCCCCAGCAGACCGAAGATGATCGCCCAGGTCTTGAGGCCGGGACCGTCGGGGAAGAGCGCGACGATCGGCAGGGCGCTGGACGACATGGCGGTCGCGCCGTAGACGAAGCCCCACACCACGACGTACACCGCGAAGTAGACGGTGGTCCACTGTCCGAGGCTGCGCCAGCCCTCGAACAGGGTGCGGCCGGTGGCCAGATGCCAGCGGCCGGCCGCCTCGGCGAGGGAGATCTTGACGACGCAGCCGATGACGGCCGCCCAGAGCAGCGTGTAGCCGAACTTGCTGCCCGCGATGAGGGTGGCGACCAGGTCGCCGGCGCCGACACCGGTCGCGGCCACCACGATGCCGGGACCGATGTACCTCCAACTCGACTTGCGTGGGCCTGACTTGCTCGCCGCCGTACCGCTGTCGGTGATATCTGCCATGCGTCGACCTCCACACTCGTCCCCGTAAGTGACTCGGGTCACCAAATCGGGACGGCGAAGATCGCGCAAGAGGTTCGGCGGTCTCGGTTCCGTTTCCGTCGGGCGGACCGCGTCCGGTCAGGGCGTCCAGGGAGGCACGGGCGGTGGATTGTCCCGGCGGCCGAGATAGACGTTGAGGACGTGCCCGAGGTCGCGGAACCAGTGGTTCAGCGTCACGCTGTTACGCGCCTTCACCCCGCACTCGTAGAACTTCCCGCCGGGCAGGACGACGGCCACCATGAGCCGGTGACCGCCGACGCCCGGTTTCGAGTGGATGCTCTGGATCTCCGCCCACGGGAACTCGGCGCTCTGCCCCTCGAAGTCGAAGGTCACGCCGGTCTCGTCGATGACGATGCCGCTCCGGCTGTCGGCGGCCAGGAACTCCGGGCTCTGGTACGGGGGTGGAGACGGGGTCTGGTGCGGAGGCGGCGGGGGCGGCGGCGCGTACGCCGCGGCCGGTGGCTGCGCGTACGGATTCCCCGGCACCGGACCGTACTGACCGTACTGCTCGTTCATCCCCAGCCCCCGTCATGCTGTTCGACTCAGCCGTACCGTACCTAAATCACCAGGCTGAGCAGCGCGGCGACCACGAATCCGGCCACCGACAGGACCGTCTCCAGCACCGTCCACGACTTCAGGGTGTCGCGCTCGGAGATGCCGAAGTACTTGGCCACCATCCAGAAGCCGCCGTCGTTGACGTGCGAGGCGAAGATCGAGCCCGCCGAGATCGCCATGATGATCAGCGCGAGATGCGCCTGCGACATGCCCTGGCCCTCGACCAGCGGTACGACGATGCCCGCCGTGGTGACGATCGCGACCGTCGCCGAGCCCTGGGCGACGCGCAGTACGACGGAGATCAGCCACGCCAGCAGGATGACCGGCAGACCGACGTCGTTGAAGGTGTCGGCGAGCGCGTCCGCGATGCCGCTGCCCTTCAGTACGGCTCCGAAGACACCGCCCGCGCCGACGACCAGCAGGATGTTGCCGACCGGCTTGAGGGAGGCGGTCGACACCGTCTCCAGGGACTTGCGGGACCAGCCGCGCCGGATGCCGAGCAGGTAGTACGCGAGGAACAGCGCGATCGTCAGCGCCACGAAGGGGTGGCCGAAGAACTCCACGACCGACCGCAGCGTGCTCGGGTCCAGGGCGATGGAGGAGAACGTCGCCAGCAGGATGAGGATCAGCGGGGTACCGATGATCGCCAGCACCGTGCCGAGGGCGACCGGCTTCTCCGGCGGGGTCACGCCGGACGCCTTCTGCTCGGCGGCGACGGCGCTCTTGGCCTCGGCCGCGGCCTCGACCATGTCCTGCGGTACGTCGACGAAGAGGCGCTTGCCGATCCACGCGGCGTACACCCAGGCGGCGAGCACGGCCGGGACACCCACGACGACGCCCATCAGGATGACCCAGCCGAGGTCGACGTCGAAGAGGCCCGCGGCGGCGACGGGGCCGGGGTGCGGGGGCAGGAACGCGTGGGTCATCGACAGACCGGCGAGCAGCGGCATCGCGTACAGCAGGATCGACTTGCCGGAGCGCCTGGCCGCCGCGTACACGATCGGCGCGAGGACGAAGATGCCGACGTCGAAGAAGACCGGGATACCGAAGACGACACCGGTGACGCCCATGGCGAGCGGGGCGCGCTTCTCGCCGAAGAGGTTGAGCAGCCGGGTGCTCAACACCTCGGCGCCGCCCGACACTTCGAGGATCGCGCCGAGCATGGTGCCGAGTCCGATGATGATCGCGACATGGCCGAGGATGCCGCCCATGCCGGACTCGATCATCGAGACGGCGGCCGACTTCTGGACCGTACCGAAGAGTTCGGTCACGGAGAGTCCGGCGGCGAGGCCGACGGCTATGGAGACACCGAGGAGGGCGACGAACGGCTGGAGCCTGACCTTGATGATCAGGACGAGGAGAAGAACGATTCCGAGGACGGCGACGGTCAGCAGACCGGCCGTCCCGTCTATGAGAAGGAGCAGTCCACCGGTGTGGGGCGGCGCCTCGGGGGTGGGGGGAGCTTCGGCGGCGAGCAGCATGAGGGGGGACCTCTGATTTCGTGCATCAGTGCATCTGTGCGTCGGTGCTTCAGTGCGTCAGTGCGTCGGTGCAGGGGGGATCGCGGCACGGCGCCCGTGGGGTACGGGGGAAGAGGCGCCGTGCCGTGCGGATCGGGGCGGTGGGCGCGTCAGCCGAGTACGGCCAGCGCGTCGATCTCGATGAGCAGCCCGGCCGGGAGGCCGACGTACACGGTCGTACGGGCGGCCGGCGCGTCCTGGAGGTTCTGCTCCTCGAAGTAGGTGTTGTAGATCTCGTTCATCTCGGCGAAGTGCGCCACGTCCGTCAGGTAGACGCGCAGCATCATCACGTCGTCCCAGCTCGCGCCGCCCGCCTCCAGGACCGACTTGACGTTGGCGAGGGTCTGGAGCGTCTGCTCGCGCAGCGTCGGTCCGGCCACGGTCGGGGCCTCGCCCGGGACGGCCGGGAGGAAGCCGACCTGCCCGGCGACCTGAAGGATGTTGCCCTTGCGGACGCCGTGGGAGAACTTGGCCGGCGGCGCGGCGTGCGTGGCGGGGACGACGGCGGTCTTCGCGGTCTGGTCGCTCATGAGATCTCTTTCTGAAGAGCAGGAGGTGCTGCTGGTGCGGGTACGGAGAGGGCGGCGGGTGCCGGTTGGTGCGCGTTGCCCGAGTACTCACGGCTGATCGCGTCGGCGGTGCGGCGCAACAGCGGGAGCAGGGCGAGGAGTTCATCGGCGGTGACGACGACATTCGGCGCGGACACCGACATGGCGGCGACGACCCGGCCGTCCGTACCTCGGATCGGGGCGCCGATGCAGTTGATGGACTCCTCGTGACCACCGAGGTCGGTGGCCCACCCCTGTTCGCGTACGGTCGCCAGCTCCTTGAGGAAGGCGGCGGCGTTCGGGATCGAACGGGGGGTGTACATGGGGAAGTCGAGCCGCTCGGCGAGTGCGCGGCGCTCGGCCTCGGACCGGTCGGCGATGAGCAGCTTGGCGACGGCCGCGACGGTGACGGCGACCGGTTTGCCGATCCGGGAGTACATCCGTACCGGATAGCGGCTCTCGACCTTGTCGATGTAGAGGACCTCGCTGTCCTCTATGACGGCGAGATGGACGGTGTGGCCGCACTGTTCGCCGAGCGCCACGAGGTGCGGGTGGGCGATCTCGCGTACGTCCAGGCTCTCGACGGCCTCCTGCGCGAGTGCGAAGAGGCGCGCGCCGAGGCGGTAGCGCTGGTCCTGCTGGCGGTAGACGAGGCCGTGTTCGTGCAGGGTGCGGAGCAGCCGCAGGGCGGTGGACTTGTGTACGTCGAGCCGTGCGGCGACCTGGCCGAGGTCGGCCGGGCCCTGGGCGAGGAGCGGCAGGATGCTCAGCGCGCGGTCGACGGTCTGGCTCATGAGGTGGGCACCGTTTCCCGCCGTGCGGGGAGGTCCGCTTCCCCGGTCGTCCAGCCGGGCCCGAGGCGCAGCGCGCCCCACGCCGTGTCGTCCAGTGCGGCGAGGCGGTCGGCGTGGGCGCGGGCGGCCGGGACGCAGACGTCGCCCGCGTCGGTGAGTACGGCGGCGGCCATCAGATGGCCGTGGCGCAGCCGGGCCCCGGTGGGCAGGCCCCGGAGGGTCGCGGAGAGGAAGCCGGCGGCGAACGCGTCGCCCGCGCCGACGGGGGCCACGACATCGACGCGCAGAGCCGGTACGGAGGTGACGATGTCGGCGCCGGGGCCCGTCCCGTCACCCGTGCCGGTCCCCTCTTCCCGTACGAACGCGGTCGCGCCGTCCGCCCCGGCCTTCACCACCAGTACGGCGGGCTCGGGCAGCGCCGCGCGGATCGCCTCCGGGCTGTGCAGGTCCCAGAGCTGCGCGGCCTCGTCGTCGCCGACGAAGACGAGGTCGGCGCCGCGCGCGATGTCCCGCAGCACGGCCGGGCCCGAGCCGTCGCGCCACAGCGCGGGCCGGTGGTTGACGTCGAAGGAGAGCAGCGGGCGGCCGGGCCGGCGCTCGGCCAGCTCGCGCATCAGGGCGAGGCAGTCGTCGGAGAGCGCGGCCGTGATGCCGGACAGATGCAGGACGCGCCCGGCGAACAGGTCGGCGCGGTCCATGGTCCGGGGGGACATCGCGGACGCGGCCGATCCCGCCCGGTAGTAGGCGACCTCGTGGGCGGTGGTGGAACGGTCCGTGGCCGTACGGAAGTAGATGCCGGTCGGGCGGCCGTCCGCGTCGCGGCGTACGGCGGAGGTGTCGACGCCGTACGCGCCGATGGCCTCCACGAGGTGGTCGCCGAAGCCGTCGGCGCCGACGCGGCTGATCCACTTCACCGGGTGCCCGGCGGCGGCGAGCGCGCAGGCGACGTTCGACTCGGCGCCGCCGATGGTGCGGGTGAAGGCGGGGACGTCGGCGAGGCGGCCGGGGTGCGAGGGCAGGAAGGTGACCATCGACTCGCCGAGGCAGACGACCTCGGTGGTCTCGGACGGGCCCCCGGGGCGTGTCGGGTCCGCTGCTACCGGTGCGGGCACTCGGGGCTCCTCGTTCGTCTGTCGGCCGGCGGGCGCCGGGGCTCATCATTGACCCGGCAACGGCTCGGATGTTAGACAGCGTCAAGCGATATACGCAATGGGTGTTGCACATGTTGCAACGAGATTGACGCGGGACAGATGACAGATGGAGGAAGCCCTATGGCGGTCGGCAACCGGCTCGGCGAAGAGCACCTGAGGGACGAACGGCTCGACCACCGCTTCAAGGGGCTGCCCCCCGACGCCGAGGGCCGCACGGTCGCCGAGCTGGCCGCCGAGCGCCGCAACCTCTTCACGGGCGGTTTCACCACCCCGGTGCTCGCTCTCTCCGCCGAGTCCCTGACCCATAACCTCGCGCTCCTGGAGACGTACTCGGAGCGCCACGGCCTCGCGTTCGCCCCGCACGGCAAGACATCCATGTCCCCGCAGCTCTTCGCGCGCCAACTCGACCGCGGCGCCTGGGGGATCACCGCCGCGCTCCCCCACCAGGTGCGTGTCTACCGGGCGTTCGGCATCCAGCGGATCTTCCTCGCGAACGAGGTCGTCGACGCGGTCGCGCTGCGCTGGCTCTCCGCCGAGCTGGACGGCGACCCGGGCTTCCGCTTCATCTGCTACGTCGACTCCGTGCGCGGCGTCGAGCTGATGGACGAGGCGCTGCGCGCCGCGGGCGGCTCACGCCCGGTGGACGTCGTCGTGGAGCTGGGCGCGGGCGAGGGCGCGCGGACCGGTGTCCGCAAGGAGGCGGAGTGCGCGCTGGTCGCCGACGCCGTGGCCGCCACCGACCGGCTGCGGCTGGTCGGCGTCGCCGGTTACGAGGGCGAGGTGCCGCACGCCGACAACGACACGGTCCGCACCTGGCTGCGCCGACTGACCGCGCTGGCGGCCGAGTTCGACGCGGCGGGCCGCTTCTCCGGGACCGTGGACGAGATCGTGGTGAGCGCGGGCGGCAGCGCGTGGTTCGACGCGGTCGCGGAGGTCTTCGCCGAGATCCCGGTGCTGTCCCGCCCCGTGTGCAAGCTGCTGCGCTCCGGCGCGTACGTCTCCCACGACGACGGCCACTACAAGCGGCTGACCCCCTTCAACCGGGTCCCGGCCGAGGGCGCGCTCCAGCCGGCGTTCCGGCTCTGGGCGCAGGTGATCTCGCGCCCGTCGCCCGAGCAGGCGTTCGTGAACGCGGGCAAGCGGGACGCCGCGTACGACCTCGACCTGCCGGAGGCGCAGGTGGTCCGTGACGCGCGCACCGGCGAGATCCGTCCGGCGCGCGGCATCACCGTGACCGGCCTGTCCGACCAGCACGGCAAGCTGCACACGTCGCCCGACGCGGTGATCGAGGTCGGTGACTGGGTGGGCTTCGGTCTGTCCCACCCGTGCACGTCGTTCGACAAGTGGCAGCTGATCCCGCTGACCGAGGCGGACGGCACGGTCACCGACTTCATCCGTACGTTCTTCTAGGACCTGTCAGGAGCTGTGGGGCCATGGATCTCGTCATACGGGACGTGACCGTCGTCGACGGCACGGGTCAGGAGTCCTACCGGGCGGACGTCGGTGTGACCGACGGCCGGATCGCGGAGATCCGGCGGCACGGGCCGGGCGCGGGCGCGCCGCTCTCCGGGGCGCGCGTCCTCGACGCCGACGGCCTCGCGCTCGCCCCCGGTTTCATCGACATGCACGCGCACAGCGATCTCGCGCTGCTGCGCGACCCCGACCACTCGGCGAAGGCCGCGCAGGGCGTGACCCTTGAGGTGATCGGGCAGGACGGCCTGTCGTACGCGCCCGTCGACGACAGCACGCTCGCCGAGGTCCGCAGGGCGATCACCGGCTGGAACGGGGGCGGTCCCGGCGACACGTCGGTCGACTTCGACTGGCGGACGGTGGGTGAGTATCTGGACCGGCTGGACCACGGCTTCGACGGCCGGGGCATCGCCGTCAACGCGGCGTATCTCGTGCCCCAGGGCACGGTCCGGATGTACGCGGTCGGCCAGGACGACCGGCCGGCGACCCCGGCCGAGCTGGACCGGATGCGCCAACTGGTCGCCGAATCACTGGAGCAGGGCGCCGTCGGCATGTCGTCGGGGCTGACGTACACCCCGGGCATGTACGCGGACGACGCCGAACTGACCGAGCTGTGCCGGGTGGTGGCGCGCTACGACGGCTACTACTGCCCGCACCACCGCAGTTACGGCGCGGGCGCCCTGCGCGCGTACGAGGAGATGGTCGACCTCACGCGGACGGCGGGCTGCGCGCTCCATCTCGCCCACGCCACCATGAACTTCGGTGTGAACAAGGGCAAGGCCCCTGATCTGATCGCCCTGTTGGACAAGGCGCTGGACGGCGGCGCGGACATCTCGCTCGACACCTATCCGTACACCCCGGGCTGTACGACGCTCGTGGCGATGCTGCCCAGTTGGGCGAGCGCGGGCGGCCAGGACGCGATCCTGGAGCGGCTGCGGGACGCCTCGACGGCGGAGAAGATCCGGCACCACATGGAGGAGATCGGCGCGGACGGCTGCCACGGCGTGCCCATCGACTGGGACACCATCGAGATCTCCGGGGTCTCGGATCCGGCCCTGACCGCTCATGTCGGCCGGACGATCGCCGAGACGGCGCGGCTGCGCGGCGAGAGCGGCTGGCTGACCGCCCGCAAGCTGCTGATCGACGACCGGCTCGGCTCAACGATCCTCCAGCACGTCGGGCACGAGGAGAACGTGCGGGAGATCATGCGCCACCGTGTCCACACGGGCGGCAGCGACGGCATCCTCCAGGGGGCCAAGCCGCACCCGCGCGCGTACGGCACGTTCCCCCAGTATCTGGGCCGCTACGTACGGGAGTTGGGCGTCCTGTCGCTGGAGGAGTGCGTGGCGCATCTGACCTCCCGCCCGGCGGCGCGGCTGCGTCTCACGGACCGGGGTCTGGTCCGTGAGGGCTACCGCGCGGATCTGGTGCTCTTCGACCCGGACACGGTGGCGGCGGGCTCGACCTTCGCGTCCCCGCGCACGCTGCCGGTGGGGATCCCGCACGTACTGATCGACGGCCGGTTCGTGATCGAGGACGGCCGGCGCACGGACGTGCTGGCGGGGCGGTCGGTACGGCGTACGCCACGTACTGCTTAGGCGCTCGCGATCCGCAGGATCAGCGCGGCGATGGCCAGGACGATGAAGACGACGGCCGGCGCGAGCGCGTAGTCCTTCGCCCTGATGTGGTAGATCACCGCGCCGGCGAAGTACAGGAAGACGCCGACGGCCGCCGCCATGCCGATGAACGGCACCCAGAAGCCGACGATCAGACCGATCGCGCCCGCGGCCTTGAGCGAGGCGAGACGCGGCAGCCAGGAGTCGGGCACCCCGAGTGCCTTCATCGAGTCGGTGATCTTCGGGTCGCGGGTGGACATGAAGAAGGCGGAGGCGCTGAGCGCGGCGGCCAGCAGGACGGCGACGACGGCATGGGCGATGAACACGGGGACCTCTCGAAGGTTTTCCGGTGAGCGGGGGCCCGCCGCGTGGCGGCGTGACGGGTACACCGTGCGCGTACCGGCGGCCGGGAGGAAGGCCGGGCCCAGGCTGGTAGTGGGAGGGCTACGATCCGGCTCGCTCCCGGGCGTACATTCGACGGGTGAGCGAAAGTGAGCTTGGCCGGTTCCTGCGGGCCCGACGCGAGAACGTGACCCCCGCCGACGTGGGGCTGCCCGCCGGCAGCCGCCGCCGTACGCCCGGTCTGCGCAGGTCCGAGCTGGCCATGCTCGCCGGGATCAGCGTCGAATATCTGGCCCGGCTGGAGCAGGGCAGGGACCGCCACCCCTCCCCGGAGATCCTGGCCGCGCTCGCCGACGCGCTGCTGCTGCCCACCGAGGCGCGCGGCGAGCTGATGCACATCGTGAAGGTGACGATGGGCACCAGCAAGCTCTGCCTCGGTACGGTCCGTCCGCCGGACCGGGAGGTGCGGCCCACGCTGCACGCCCTGCTCGGTCAACTGGAGCCCGCACCGGCCGTGTTGCTGAACCGGCTCGGTGAGGTGATCGCCCGCACCGGCGGTTACGAGCGGCTGTTCGGCCCGGTCGGTCTGCTGGACGCGCCCGTGCCGAGCCTGCCCCGGTTCGTGTTCACCGATCCCCGGGCCCGCGCCGCGTACCCGGTGTGGGAGTCCGTCGCGGACGATCAGATCGCCCGGCTCCGGATCAACTCCCTGCCGGACGACGCGCATCTGATCGCGCTCGTCGAGGAGCTGACCCTGGTGGCGGGCGCCGAGTTCACCGAGCGGTGGAAGCAGCCCCTGCGCACGCCGGAGCGCTCCGGGGTGCGCCGGCTGACGCACCCCGGAGCGGGTGAGCTACGGCTGGCGGAGGAGACGCTGGAGCTGCCCGAGGGGGACGGCCTGCGCCTCGTCGTGCATCTGCCGGCCGACGAGGCGACGGCGACCGCGCTCGACTCGCTCACCGGCCGCAGGCCGGGCGCGCTGCGCGCGGTCGCCGGGTGATTCCCGGACGGCCGCGCGCCGTCGCCGCGTGATCCCCCGGACGGCCGCGCGCCGTCGCCGGGTGATTCCTTACGCGGTACGGACCCGGTAGACCGACGTCGTACCGCTGATCTCGTTGCCGACGACCAGCAGCGCGTCACCCGTCGGGCTGTCCTTCGCCGGGACGAACAGCACGCCCTCCGGACCCAGGTCCCCGGCCGTACCTGCCTCCGGGTCGCCGTCGAAGTCACGGGAGTTGACATAGCCGGCGGCCTTCGGGCGGCGCGGGTCGCTCAGGTCGTACGCCGCTATGCCGCCGGGGCGCTCCAGGCCGACGAAGGCGTACGTCGTGCCGCGCACCGATCCGGTGGTGATGCCCTCCGGCTCGGGGCCCTTGCTGTCGCTGCGGCTGTCGGGGTCGTTCTCGGCGTTGTCGGTGTTGAAGTTCTCCGGGAACGCCTTCGCCGTCAGCTGCTCCAGGTCGTCGCCGGAGTCCCAGACGAGCCGGCCGCGCTCGTCGCGTACGGAGATCGAGCGACCGCCCAGCGAGTTCAGCTCGGTGACCCGGCCCTGGCTGTCGGTGGGCGAGGTGCTGGTGATGTTGAGGCGGCCGAGCGCGCCGTCCTGCTGGAGCGCGGCGGCGTCCGGGAACGCCTTCGGGTTCAGCTCGACGTCCTTGACCCGCACCTCCTCGGAGAAGCAGTCCCAGTCGCGGGCGTCGCCCTCGTTGGCGCTGACGGTGTACTCGCCGCCGCGCGCGCCGAAGGCGTGGATGCCGTCGGGCTTGTAGAGGCCCTTGACCGGCCAGGTGCGGATGTTGACGCCGTCCTTGTCGGAGGCGTCGAGACCGTTGCCGCGCTTGGAGTGGTCCTTCTCGCCCAGCGGGACGATCTTCTCGACCTCGGCGCGACGCAGGTCGAGAAGCGCGAGCGCGTTGTTCTCCTGGAGCGTGACCCAGGCGGTGCGGCCGTCCTTGGACACCGCCACGTACTCGGGCTCGATGTCCTGGCTGACGGAGGCGTTCGGGCCGTAGATCAGTACGCCGTCCCGGATCAGCTCGTTCTTCCTGCGGTCCCACTTCTCGAAGCCGGCGGTGCGCGCGGTGGCGCGACGCAGGTCGCCGTTCCGGCCCCGGTCCAGGTCGATGACGCTGACCGAGCCGACGGGGTCGGTGCCGGCGGGCTCCTCGCCGCCGGGCGGGCAGTACGAGTCGGGCTCGCCCTCGTTCGCGACGACGACGCGGTCACCCTCGGGGGTGAACGTCACCATGTCGGGCAGGGCGCCGACGCGTACTTCCTTCAGCTTGCGTCCGTCAAAGGCGCGGAAGAACGAGACCGTGCCCCGGTCGGTCTTGGCCTCGGCCTGCTGGGCGACGGCGACCAGGCCGTCGTGGATGCTGACGCTGTTGGCGCCGGGTGTGGCCAGCTGGCCGGTCTTGCGGGGCTTGGCGGGGTTCCGGATGTCGAGGATGTCGACGGTGCCGGCCTGCGCGTTGATGGTGAAGACCCGGCGGGTCCTGGAGTCGTACGCGGTGATCTCCGCGCCGCCCTCGTCGTACTTGCCGCTCTCGTAGCGGCCGAGGAGGGTGAGGTCGAGCGTGCCGCCGTGGCCGCCGCCGTGGCCCGGCTTTCCGTGCGAGCCGGTGGCGAGCGCCGACGGCAGCAGAGCGGTGGTGGCGGCCATGACCGTGACGGTGGCCAGGGCGAGGAGTGTGCTGCGCTTCTTCATGAGCGCCCAGCGTTGTGCGGACCTCCGCTGCACGGGTGAACTGTCCGGGCTTCCGAGGTGAACACTGCCTCAACAAAATGCGCGCTCCGCGCCGGGATCCGGCGGCCGTCCGTCTCACACTCCGGACCGACGTGGTCAAAAACACCAGGCGCCCCGCGAAACCCGGCCGTAAGCTCGCCGTCATGCAGGTCATCCAGTCAACCAAACTCGCCAATGTCTGTTACGAGATCCGGGGCCCCGTCCTCGACGAGGCGATGCGGCTGGAGGCAGCAGGCCACCGCATCCTCAAGCTCAACACGGGAAATCCGGCGGCGTTCGGCTTCGAGTGCCCGCCCGAGATCCTGGAGGACGTCCTCCGCAATCTCGGCGACGCGCACGGCTACGGCGACGCGAAGGGGCTGCTGTCCGCGCGGCGCGCGGTGATGCAGCACTACCAGACCAAGAACATCGACCTGGACGTCGAGGACATCTACCTCGGCAACGGCGTCTCCGAGCTGATCCAGATGTCGATGCAGGCGCTGCTCGACGACGGCGACGAGGTCCTCGTACCGGCGCCGGACTATCCGCTGTGGACCGCGTCCGTCTCCCTGGCCGGCGGCACGGCCGTGCACTACCGCTGTGACGAGCAGGCCGACTGGATGCCGGACCTCGCCGACGTCGAGCGCAGGATCACCGACCGCACCAAGGCGATCGTGATCATCAACCCGAACAACCCGACCGGCGCCGTCTACAGCGACGAGATGCTGCGCGGACTGACCGAGATCGCCCGCCGGCACAGCCTGATCGTCTGCTCGGACGAGATCTACGACCGGATCCTGTACGACGGCGCGACCCACACCCCGACCGCCGCCATCGCGCCGGACCTGCTGACCCTCACGTTCAACGGTCTGTCGAAGAACTACCGCGTCGCGGGCTTCCGCTCCGGCTGGCTGGCGGTCTGCGGCCCCAAGACGCACGCGTCCTCGTACATCGAGGGCCTGACGATCCTGGCCAACATGCGTCTGTGCGCCAACATGCCCTCGCAGCACGCGGTGGCGACGGCGCTGGGCGGGCGGCAGTCGATCGAGGACCTGGTCCTGCCGGGCGGGCGCATCCTGGAGCAGCGGAACACGGCGTACGAGCTGCTGACGCAGATCCCGGGCATCACCTGCGTGAAGCCGAAGGGCGCGCTGTATCTCTTCCCGCGGCTCGACCCGAAGGTCTACAAGATCAAGGACGACCGGCAGCTGGTCCTCGACCTGCTGGCACGCGAGAAGATCATGGTCGTGCACGGGACCGGCTTCAACTGGCCGGAGCCCGACCACTTCCGGATCGTGACGCTCCCGGCGGCGCAGGAGCTGGCGGACGCGGTGACGCGGATCGGGAACTTCCTGGACGGCTACTCGCAGCCGTAGGGGGCGTCCCACCCGCGCTTCGACCGGACTCAACTTTAGACTGATTCCAATGTAGGATGGTCTCCTGACGACGGCAGGAGGCCATTCCCATGTACGAGCCGATCCGCACCAAGTCGGTCCACTCCATGGCCGGCGCCGACGCGGACACCGACTTCCCGCACCGCACCCGCGAGGAGGAGCTGGACATCCAGCTCGCCGGACACCTCGCGGCACTGCTCGCCGTCACCGACGACCTCGGACTCGACGGGGAAGCCGACCGGATCGCCGACCAGGTGACCCGGCTGCGCGGGACCCGCCCGCTACGCGCACCGGCCCCTGCGTCCGCCCCACCCACCGACCTCCACCGGCGCGCGCTCGCCCTGGCCGGCCGCGCCCTGGTCGTCGCCGCCTCCCGGGCGGACACGGCGGCGGCGATCCTCGCGGCGGAACAGATGGACACCCACACGGCGGCGCTCCACACCCCGACCCCGGAGGAACCCGCTCTGGCCACCGCCCACTGACGGGTCCGCGTGCGTCAGATAGGCAGGTTCCAGCCGGCCCCTCGTAGGCCGAGGGCCGGGGACTTCGCTCGCGGAGACCTGCGCCAGCCGCCTCAGCCCTGCCTCCAGTTCCCGTAGGACCGCGGGGCTCGGCGTCGCGTATCCCTCGCGCGGGACCCACTCGGGTGCCAGGCGCCAGAATGCGCCCGCGTCGATGAGGGCCTCCATCTCGGCGGTGGTGCCCGATTCCCCCCGTTGACGTGTACGTCGCGGCAAGGTCGCCGGCGCGATGAACCGGAGCCGCGTGGGATCCTCGGCGATCCACTCACCGGGGCCCTGCACCGGCCGCAGTACGTAGTCACCTCGACGGACATCCGTGAGGATCGCCAGTCGCCCCGAGACTTCGTCCCGTACATGGTCACCGACCCAGGGCTTCGCCTCCGTCACTCGCCGGCCTCGCACTTCAGGTCGCCCCAGACCCGTTTCCCCTCATGGAGCAGGTCCGTTCCCCACCGCCAGGTCAACGCGTCGATGATCGCGAGCCCCCGCCCGGTCTCGTCGCCGTCGCCGGCCGTCGCCCGAAGCATCGGGATCGCTTTCGAGTTGTCCGCCACCGCGATACGCACGAATGTCTCGCTGGGCCGGGAGACGGTCACACGAACCGAGCAAGTACGCGTGTGGGTAACGGAGTTCGACAGCAGCTCCGTTACGACCAGAGCCCCGGCGTCAACGAGGTGATCCAGCCCCCACGCCCCGAGCGCGGTACGGACGAGCGATCGGGCCGGGACGACGCTGCCTGCCGTGCGCGGAAGGGTCTGGGTGTAGCGGGGATGCTCGGTGCCTGTGGGGCGAGCGGTAGCGGTCACAGTCATCAGCACCTCGGGTCGACGAGAGGGAAACTACGTTCCGTGAGTAGCGGTAACACAAAGGCAAGAGTGGACCGGTGGACCGGTCCAGTCAAGTCCCCTGAGTCTCATCCGAGATGGGGGCAGCCCATTTGCCCAGCCAGAGGGCCATTTCGCGGACACAAAAAACTGGACCGGTTCACCGGCCCAGCGTTGACCCTTGACGCCGCTACATCACATACGTCTCCACATGTTCGTAGAGCTCAGCCGGCGTGACACCCTCCTCACAGACGAGCGGGCGCTGTTCCTCGTCGTATGCCGTGTGCAGTACCACAGCGACCGCGGCCGGCTCCGAGAGTGCGAGGTGCGAGATCTCCTGCTCCGTCGCCAGGCGGACCGTGGTCATATCCGTCCCCTCCACGGGGAATCGGCCGGTCTGCCGACGCACGTACCGTGTCGTTCCCTCCGCGATCGGGGCCGCCTGGGTCAGTCGCGGCGACCGCTCGGCCACGGCGGGCGGGAACCACGCCTGCACATAGCTGTGCGGGCTGCCATCGGGAAGTTGCAGCACACGCACGCGACGCAAAGCCTCCACGCCGGGGTCCAATCCGAGGGCAGCGGCCACGTGCGCCGGCGGCACCGCCCAGTCGGGCTCACCTACCCGCAGGAAGGGCATGCCCCCGGTCACGCGCGTCGATCCGGCCCGACGGGCGCCCGCAGGTCGAGCAACGGGAGTCTCGGCAACGACGAATCCCGTGCCCTGCCTGGCCTCCACCACGCCGTCGTTCCGCAGAACGTCCATGGCCTTGACGGCAGTGGCTCGTGATACCGACCACTGCTCCGCCAGATCACGCCCGGACGGCAGGGTCTCACCGTCGAACTCCCCTGCCGCGATTCGAGTGCGCAGGGATTCCGCGATCTCCTCGTACTTCAGCAGCGCCATGAGTCCCCTCCCTGATAGCTGTTCTGGACTGGTCCACCGGTACACACGATACTGATCGCATGTCGAACCCCGAGCTGGCGGCAGAGATCGAGCACTTCTACTCGAAAGTCATCGACGAGGGCGCCCGGTTGAGCATGTCCGCAGACGGTCGGCTTGAACTGCTGCGAACGCGGGAACTGCTGCGGCGCTTCCTCCCGCCGGCGCCGGCCCGGGTGCTGGATGTAGGGGGTGGCACGGGCGTCCATGCTCAGTGGTTGGTCGATGACGGGTACCACGTCGACCTGGTTGATCCAGTCGCCCGGCATGTCGAACAGGCGGCCAGAGTCTGCGCCGCGTCGCTCGGTGACGCTCGCGCGCTCGATGCCGCGGATGCGAGTTACGACGTGGTGCAGGTGCTTGGCCCCCTCTACCACCTTCCTGACCGGGCCGACCGGCGTCAGGCACTCTCCGAGGCGCTGCGTGTGGTGCGGCCCGGCGGGCTCGTGGCTGCCGGGGCCATCAACAGGTATTCCTCGCTCTTCGAGCACACCGCCTTTGCGCACCTGCATGCCGAGCGGATGCAGACAGCGATCTCCACGATCCTCCGCACGGCTGTTCACGACGGCAAGCGCGGCTTCACCCTGGCCTACTTCCACCGCGCCGAAGAACTCGCCGATGAATTGCGCGACGTGGGCCTTGTGGACGTGAGGGTGTTCGGGATCGAGGGACCGGCGTGGTCCATCCTCAAGGCTGTGGAGCAGCACGCCGGCCCGGACCCGAGCGAAGATCTCTTCGAGTCCGTTCTGACAGCGGCGCGGATGGCTGAGCCCTACCCCGAACTCCTCGCGTCCAGTTCCCACTTGCTGGCCGTCGGGAGAGCTCCCGCGTAACCGGGCGGCGGGCCGCGTCCGCGAAAGGCAACCTGCACGGGAGGCTCGACGAGGAAGCCCGTGCGGCCCAGCGCGCGAGGATCGAGCAGGCCGCCAGGTTCGGCCGCACCAACCAGACTTGGAGGCCGCATTGGCGTGGGGCGGCGTTGTACGGGGTTGCACCTTCCGTAGCGGCATGTGTTGCGGTTGACCTACGTCCCGGCCCCATGAGGAAGGTCCCCGCTCATGCATTCGTCGTTCATGCCGCCCCGCCAGGTCAAGATCGGTGACGCGGCGGCCTTCGTCGGCAGTACGCCGCGGGCGATTCGCCACTACCACGAGATCGGGCTGCTCCCCGAGCCCGAGCGGGGTGGCGACGATCGTCGGCGGTACGGGTACGAGGACATGATCCGGCTGCTGTGGATTCGCAGGATGGCCGATGCCGGGATCGCCCTGGACGACATCCGTGACGCCTTCGCCACCGGTACGGACAACGGAGACGGCGTCGCGGGCATCCTGGAGCGGTTGGAGGAGACCCTCGGCGAGCAGGAGGCGGAGTTGCGGCGGCAGCGGGGTGCCGTGCGGCGGATGCGGACCGAGGGGAGCCGGATGGGGTTGCTCTCCGACTTCGTCACCGACCGGCTCAAGGGGGTGCCCGAGGGCTCCCTGCGTCAGGCGGATCTGGACAGTCTGCTGGTCACCGAGCGGATCTTCAGCCCGCTCGGGGCTGCCGTCCAGGCCACCCGCTTCATCGCCCTGGCCACCCATCCCGCTCTGCGGGAGGAGTCCGACCGCGTCGACAGCGCCGAGGAGGCGCTCGACGACAGCGTCGCCGTCGATGATCCACGCGTGGCTCAAGTGGCCGCCGAGCGGCACGCCTTCGAGAGCGCCCTGCACGCCGTCATCGAGGAGTCCGGCCTGGACAAGGACGACGACGCCCTCTTCGACGCCTGGGAGACCTCGCATCCCGACGACGGCGAGGGCGACCTCAGCGCACTCGAAGCCGTCGGCAAGATGCCCTACGACTTCTCCCCCGCCCGCCTGCGCTGTATGGAACTGGCCGAGGAACTCGCCGCCCAGGACTCACCCGGCACCTGAACCACCGCCTGCGCCCTCCCGCCGCGCCGTTGGGTAGCGTCTCGGTCACACAACGGAGGGGGAACACGACCATGGCGGAGCGCGCGGTACCGGAGCGGGTGGTGGCCGCCGAGCGGATGGCCTTCGAGGCCGGGTTCAGGCTGAGCTGCATCCCCGAGGTGGGCAGGCTGCTGAGGGTGGCCGCCGCGGCGAAGCCCGGCGGGGTGGTCGCCGAGAGCGGTACCGGGTCGGGGGTGGGGACCGCCTGGCTGCACAGCGGGCTCGCCGGCGGCGCGCGGCTGGTCACCGTCGAGCGGGACGAGGAGCTGGCGCGGCGGGCCGCCGGGCTCTTCGCGGACGACGAACGGGTCAGCGTGCTCACCGGGGACTGGCGGCTGCTGGAGCGGCACGCGCCGTTCGACGTCTTCTTCTGCGACGGCGGCGGCAAGCGGGACGATCCGCAGCGGGTGGTCGACCTGCTGGCCCCCGGCGGGCTGCTGATCATGGACGACTTCACCCCGTCGCCCGACTGGCCGCCGCGCTTCGAGGGCGAGGTGGACGAGTTGCGTCACTTCTATCTCACCCATCCGGAGCTGGACGCCACGGACGTGCTGACGACACCGGCCAGTTCGGCGGTCGTCGCGACGCGCCGTGTCCCCGGCCCGCGCGACGACCGATGAGTTTCCCGCCGCCGTGTCGTCTACCTGGTGGGAACACCGTCCGATAACAAGGAGCGGGCGGCGGCTCGCCGCACCCGGCCCGCCGGACCCTCCGACGCCCGCCGGACCCCTCCGACACAGAGGAATCAACAGCCATGTCAATTACCCGCGTTCAGCACTTCTCCCTCTCCCTGGACGGCTTCGCCACCGGCGAGGGCCAGAGCGCCGAGACGCCGTTCGGGCACGCCGGTGAACGGCTGCACGAGTGGATGTTCGACACCCGGTGGGGCAAGGCGATGATCGGCCAGTCCGGCGGCACGAGCGGCTTCGACAACACCCTCCTGCGGCTGTTCAACGACGGGATCGGCGCCGAGATCATGGGCGCGGCGAAGTTCGGCCCGCCCGGCTGGCAGGACAACCCGGAGCACCGGGGCTGGTGGGGCCCCAACCCGCCGTTCCACACACCGGTGTTCGTCCTCACCCACCGCCCGCGCCCGTCGATCGAGATGGAGGGCGGTACGACGTTCCACTTCGTCGACGCCTCCCCCGCCGACGCGCTCGCGACGGCCCGCGAGGCGGCGGGCGGAAAGGACGTACGCCTCGGCGGCGGCCCCACCATGCTGCGTGAGTTCCTGGCCGCCGGGCTGGTCGACCATATGCATCTGGTGGTGGTCCCGATCCTGCTCGGCCGGGGCGAGCGTCTCTGGGACGGGCTGGAGGGCCTGGAGAAGGAGTACGACATCGAGTCGGTCTCCACGCCCAGCGGGGTCACGCACCTGATGTTCAGCCGCGTGGACCGCTGAGCCGCCGGCGGGCACCGCACAGAGACCGCGAGGGCCCCCGGAGCCGTGAGGGATGGGCTCCGGGGGCCGTTCTCGCCAGGGTGGTCGGGGGTGCGGTGCTGTCAGGACAGGCGGTTCACCAGGGCGTGGTACTCGTCCCACAGCTCCGGCGGCGTGTGCGTGCCGAAGGTGTTGAGGTGGGCCGGGACCAGGGAGGCCTCCTCGCGCCAGACCTCCTTGTCGACGGTGAGCAGGAAGTCCAGGTCCGACTCGGAGAGGTCGAGGCCGGCCGTGTCCAGGGCGCCCTTCGCCGGGAGGATGCCGATCGGGGAGTCGACGCCCTCGCCCTTGCCCTCCAGGCGCTCCACGATCCACTTCAGTACGCGGCCGTTCTCGCCGAAGCCGGGCCAGACGAACTGGCCCGCCTCGTTCTTGCGGAACCAGTTGACGTAGTAGATCTTCGGGAGCTTCGACTCGTCGCCCTTGGCGGTCGCCGTGGCGCCGATCTTGACCCAGTGGGCCATGTAGTCGCCCATGTTGTAGCCGCAGAACGGCAGCATCGCGAACGGGTCGCGGCGCAGCTCGCCCACCTTGCCCTCGGCGGCGGCGGTCTTCTCGGAGGCGACGTTCGCGCCGAGGAAGACGCCGTGCTGCCAGTTGAACGACTCCGTGACCAGCGGTACGGCGGAGGCGCGCCGCCCGCCGAAGAGGATCGCCGAGATCGGGACGCCCTTGGGGTCCTCCCACTCGGGCGCGATGATCGGGCACTGGCCCGCGGGCACGGTGAAGCGGGCGTTGGGGTGGGCGGCCGGGGTGCCGGACTCCGGGGTCCAGTCGTTGCCCTTCCAGTCCGTGAGGTGCGCGGGCGGCTCCTCGGTCATGCCCTCCCACCACACGTCGCCGTCGTCGGTGAGCGCGACGTTCGTGAAGACGGAGTTGCCCCACATCGTCTTCATGGCATTGGCGTTGGTGTGCTCACCGGTGCCGGGCGCGACGCCGAAGAAGCCCGCCTCCGGGTTGATCGCGTACAGCCTGCCGTCCTCGCCGAACCGCATCCACGCGATGTCGTCGCCGATCGTCTCGACGCTCCAGCCGGAGATGGTGGGCTCCAGCATGGCGAGGTTGGTCTTGCCGCACGCCGAGGGGAAGGCGGCGGCGACGTACTTGGACTCCCCGCGCGGCGGCGTGAGCTTGAGGATCAGCATGTGCTCGGCGAGCCAGCCCTCGTCGCGTGCCATGACGGAGGCGATGCGCAGCGCGTAACACTTCTTGCCCAGCAGCGCGTTGCCGCCGTAACCCGAGCCGTACGACCAGATCTCGCGGTCCTCGGGGAAGTGCGAGATGTACTTGGTGGTGTTGCACGGCCACGGCACGTCGGCCTGGCCGGCGGCGAGCGGGGCGCCGAGGGTGTGGACGGCCTTGACGAAGAAGCCGTCGTCGCCGAGTTCGTCGAGGACCGGCTGTCCCATGCGCGTCATGGTGCGCATGGAGACCGCGACATACGCGGAGTCGGTGATCTCGACGCCGATCGCGGAGAGCGGTGAGCCGACGGGGCCCATGCAGAACGGGACGACGTACATCGTCCGGCCGCGCATCGAGCCGCGGAAGACGCCCTGCTCGCCGGTGAAGATGTCGCGCATCTCCGCCGGGGCCTTCCACTTGTTCGTGGGACCGGCGTCCTCCTCCTTCTCGGAGCAGATGAAGGTGCGGTCCTCGACGCGTGCCACATCGGTGGGGTCGGAGGCCGCGTAGTACGAGTTGGGGCGCAGAACCGGGTCGAGCTTCGTGAACGTGCCCTTCGCCACGAGCTCTTCGCACAGGCGCTCGTACTCGGCTTCCGATCCGTCGCACCAGATCACCCGGTCCGGCTGGGTCAGAGCCGCGATCTCGTCGACCCAGGAGATCAGCTCCTGGTGTCCCGTCGGGGCGGTGGGAGCCTCGGGATTGAGGGGGTCTCCGCTGGAAAGCCCTGCGTCGCGCGCCACGGTTACTCCTTGATGAGGGTTTTGTAGGTGTATGCCCCGTGGGGGCTGCGACCCGGACGCTTCGTTACCGCTCATCCGGTGCCGACCGCACTCATTTGATCATCCGACGCTCGCGCCCATCTGTCCAGAGGGCCGCCCACGTGAGCATCACCACTCCCGCTCGCCCTCCCCTGCCGGTGCGCGGGCCGCGTAAGCAGCCGTCCCTATCCGGAACCTACGGTCCCGTAGGTAGCATGAGCGCATGACTTCTCGCGCCTCCGACTCGCTCGCGAACCCTCGACAACCCGAAGGGGGACCGACCGAGATCCAGCTGCCGTTCCCGGCCAAGCCGATGATGCGCGGCTGGCTGCACATGGGGATGTTCCCGGCTGTCGTGATCGCGGGAATCGTGCTGATCACCCTGGCCGACAGCACCAAGGCGCGGGTCGCCTGCGCGGTCTACGTCGCCACCGCCTGCCTGCTCTTCGGCGTCAGCGGTGTGTACCACCGCGGCAATTGGGGCCCGCGGGGCGAAGCCGTACTGCGCCGGCTCGACCACGCCAACATCTTTCTGATCATCGCGGGCACCTACACCCCGCTGACCATGCTGCTGCTCCCGGACTCGACCGGCCGGACGCTGCTCTGGGCGGTCTGGGGCGCGGCGGTGGCGGGCATCGCGTTCCGGGTCTTCTGGGTCGGCGCCCCGCGCTGGCTCTACACCCCCTGCTACATCGCCATGGGCTGGGCCGCGGTCTTCTTCCTGCCCGACTTCATGCGTACGGGCGGAATCGTCGTCCTCGTCCTGATCATCGTCGGCGGACTGCTCTACAGCGCGGGCGGTGTGATCTACGGGCTGAAGCGCCCCAACCCGTCACCGCGCTGGTTCGGCTTCCACGAGGTCTTCCACTCGCTGACGCTCGCCGCGTTCGTCGTGCACTACGTCGGGATCTCACTGGTGGCGTACCAGCACTCCTGACGCCGCGCCGGCGCGTACACCCCGACGAGGAGGCGGGCGACGGTGTGTGCGCGCATGTGGTGAGCGCCCCGGCGGATGCCCGACAATAAGCGGCATGGCCGCCTCCGCACCCCTCCCCTCCGACGACGCGCAGCAGCCCCGGCTGGGCCTGCGTGAACGGAAGAAGCTCAAGACCCGCGTCGCGATCCGGGAAGCGACGTACCGGCTCATCGACGAGCAGGGTTACGAGGTGACCACCGTCGAACAGATCGCGGCGGCGGCCGAGGTCTCGCCCTCGACCGTCTTCCGCTACTTCCCGACGAAGGAAGACATCGTCCTCACCGACGAGTTCGACCCGCTCATGGAGGCGGCCATCCGCGCCCGCCCGGCCGACGAGCGCCCGCTGGAGTCGCTGCGGGCCGTGCTGCGGCAGGCGATGGAGGCGGTCCACGCCGACCAGTCCCAAGAGCTGCTCCAGCGCAGCAAGTTGATGCTGGAGATCCCCGCCGTACGGGCCAGGATGACCGAGACGATGGCGGAGACCTCGCTCCTGCTCTCCCGTGCGGTCGCGGACCGTACGGGGCGCGACGAGGGCGATCTGGAGGTACGGGTCTTCACCGCGTCGGCGATGGCCGCGCTGCGCGAGGTGATGATCCACTGGGCCGAGCACGACCAGAAGGAGAATCTGGCCGTGCTCGTGGACCGCGCGCTCGACACGCTCAAGGGCGGGCTCGCCCTCTGAGCGGCCAGCTCACCCGCTCACCCGCTCACCCGCACGCCCGGCCGTTCCCGTCCGGGTCGAGCCGCAGCGGGTCGTCCTTCCCATTGACCTTCAGCGCGCCGTAGCCGTTCGCGGCGAGCCAGTCGCAGCGCGCCCGTGTGACCGTCCCCGGCCCTGCCGCCGTCCCCTTCCCCGGCCCCGTCTTCGTCTTCGTCGCCTCCACCGTCTCGGGGAAGACCGTCGGCACGCACACGTCCGCCGGCCCGTAGTGCCGGTCGCAGCCCGCGACCCGCGGGCTCACCGGCGCCGAACTCCGCTTCTTCGCGGGCTTCTTGGCGGACTTCGCCAACTCGCCCGCGAAATCGTGCGCGTGGGCGGACCCGGAGTCGTCGGCGAGGGCCGCGGGGCCGCTCACCCTCACCCACTCGGCCACCGACGGCACCCCGTTCGCGTCGACCGCGAAGAGCATGTACCACCCGGGCGGAGCGATGTTCGGATTGCCCGTCACATTCAGATCGACGGTGAGTCCGTCCCCCTCGACCGTCAACGGCAGGTCCACGAAACGCTGGTTGGGGTCGGACGAGTGCGTGACGGCCGCCGGCCGGATCAACTGGGCCTTGGCGATGGGCCGGTCGACCGTGATCCGCTGCGTGTCGCCGTAGGTCCACTCCGGGTCGATCAGCGAAGTGATCTCCGGCCGGGGCCCCTTGAAGAGATACGGCGGGGTGTAGACCGACACCTGATGGTTCCAGGAGCCGTTGCCCGGGTTGTCGCCCGTCGCCATCACCCGGCCGTCGGGGAGCAGGAACGCCGACGAGTGGTACCCGCGCGGCTGCGGGTCGGTGGCCACCTTGTCGTACGTCTCCGTCACCGGGTCGAAGAGCGACGCCGAGAAGACCGGCGCGGCCCGGTTGTGCAGGGCGCCGCCCGTCTCCAGCACCTTGCCGTCCGGCAGCAGCACCACGGAGCCGTACATCTTGCCCTGCGCGCCGGTCTGCGGCTGCGGTCCGCCGGGGGCGCCGAGGTCCACCGTGCCCTGCGGCAGCGGCGGGCCCGCCCGGTACTCGGGGCTCGGCTCCTTGAGGTCGATGATGTCGGTGAGGCGGCCCGCGTCCGGGTTGGTGTCGATGTTGCCGCCGCCGATGGTCAGTACCCGCTGGTCCTGGGCCGGCGGCAGCAGCACGCTCGCCGACTGGTCGCGCTCGTCCTTGTTCCGCAGTCCGGGCACGTCGGTGATGGTGTTGGCGTCGTAGTCGTAGATGGAGGCGCCGGTGCCCGGCGTGCCGTTGCCGAAGGTGTGGCTGCCGGAGTAGAAGAGCCGGCCGTCCTGCATCAGCAGCATCGCCGGGTACAGACCCCAGAACGACCAGGTCTGGTTGACCTGCCCCAGCGGCAGCCACTTCTCCTCGGCGGCCGACCAGCGCTCCGTCGTCACGGAGCCGGACGAGTCCTCGCGCAGCCCCCCGAGGGACAGCACGTCGCCGTTGCCCATGACCGTGGCGGACGGATACCAGTGCCCGTCGTTCATGTCGTTCGTCCTGCTGTACGTCTCGGTGGCCGGGTCGAAGATGTACGAGTCCTTGAGACCCTGGTAGCCGATCGTGCCGTCCGCCGACGGATAGCCCTTGTTGCCGCTCATCACCAGGACGCGGCCGTCGGACAGCTGGACGTGTCCCGAGCAGAACATGTCGTCGGGCGTGGGGATCGTCTCGTACGTGCCGTCCTCGGGGTCGTACACCGCCGAGGTGAACGTACCCGCCTCGAACCGCTCCGGGTCGTTGCCGGATCCGGCGATGAGCAGCACCTTGCCGCCCCTGAGGACCACCGAGTGCATGGAGCGCACCGGATTCTCCGTCTCCAGCACCTCCCAGCGGCCGTCGGCGCAGTCGGCGGCGACGCCCGTGCACTCCGGGTCGGGTGCCGGGACGGTGACCTCCTCCATGCCGTAGTCGTCGGTGGTGACGCTGCCGGTGCCGAAGACGGAGACGCCCCAGCTGATCCGGTCGGTGCCGGGCGGTACGACGGGGGTGCGGACCTCCGCGCGCAGGTAACCGGCGCTCAGATCAAGGGTCTTGAGGTCGGTCCAGTACTGCCAGCCGGCCGTCGTGTCGTGCCGGAAGAGCGTGATCGCGGTGTCCGGCGTCGTCGACTTGTACCAGAGGGAGAGGTCGTACTGCTTCGCCGGCTGTACGGCGGGGGCGCACGCCGCCGACTCGGTGACCAGCGCCTTGCGGTCGCCGTCGGCGCGCCGGGTCAGCTCGACCTTGAGCGCGTCGGTGCCGCTGTGCGCGTCGGCGACGGTGGTGAAGCTGAAGTCGTTGTCGCCCCAGCCGGACTGCGACCAGCAGTCGGGCATGGCGGCGCCGCCCCCGGCGCCGGGGGTCTCGAAGCCGGGATTCTTCACCAGGTTGGGACCGGCGGTGGCGGGCTGCTGGAAGCCGACGCTGAGCAGCAGTCCGGCGGTGAGCGCGGTGACGGCGAGCAGCGCGGTACGGCGCCGGCGCCGGGCGGGTGGTCTGCGGAAAGGGGTCATGACCGGCCGTTCCTCTCACCACGGGCCGGGCGGGCCGCTGCCGCGGTCCGCCGACCCCATCTCCCCTTCGGCAGATACACCAGCGTCTCCGTCCCCGCGAACCGCAGCACGAACGTCGCCAGCATCGCCAGCACCGTCGCCGGCATGACCTCCATCCCCAACTCGCCCACGAACAGGGCGATCAGCGGTATCCGCAGCAGCAGATCGGCGTTGGCGAGCACCGCGAAGCGCCCCACCCGGTCCACCCAGTGCCGGTGTTCCCGCCGGCCGCGGAAGAGCAGCAGCTCGATGAGGACGAAGTTCCACGCCACACCGAACTGGTTGGCGACGATCTCGGCCGGCAGATAGTGCATGCCTGCGCCCGTCAGGCCGTACAGCGCGAGCAGGTTCGGTACGAAGCCGGTCAGCCCGATCAGCCCGAAGGCCACCATCCGGGCCGGCGCCGACGCCGTACGCAGCTCGACGAGATGCCGCAGGAACCGCGCCCCTTCCCTGGCCGTGGACTTGGACTCGCCCGCGAACCGGTCGCGGAAGACGAACGGCACCTCCGCGACCTGCCGCGGCCGGCACCGTACGGCCAGCTCCAGCAGGATCTTGTAGCCCAGCGGGCGCAGCGAGTCGGCCGTCACGGCGCCGCGCCGGATCGCGAAGAAGCCGCTCATCGGGTCGCTGACGCCGCGCAGCCGGCGCGGGAACAGGCCCTTGGTCAGCCAGGTCGCGGCGCGGGAGACGGCGACGCGGTAGCCGCCGGCGAGTCCGGCCCGGCTGCCGCCGGGGACGTACCGGCTGGCGACCACCAGATCCGCGCTCGTCCGCTCGCCCTCGGCCACCAACTCCGGTACCAGGGACGGCGGATGCTGGAGGTCGGCGTCCATGACGACGATCCATTCGGACCCGGCGGTGCGCAGTCCTTCGACGACCGCGCCGCCGAGGCCGCCGACGGGTTCGTCGCGGTGGATGACGGTGACGGGGAACGGGCAGTCCTGCGCCGCCTCCTCGATCGCCGCCGGGGTGCTGTCGGTCGAGTCGTCCACGAACACGACCTCGCACGGCAGCCTGGCCGGTACGGATTCGGTGAGCTGCCGCAGCAACTCCCCCACGTTCGCGGCCTCGTTGAAGGTCGGGATGATCACGGTGACGGCGCCCGGCTCGGCGACCGCCGTGGACTCCAGCTCCGCGTCGCCGAGTTCACCGGGCCCGGTCCGCCTGGGCGGTACGGGAAGAATGCTCATCGCTCGGCTCCCATGGCATCGTTGATCCGCCGGATCTCCACCCGGTCCTCGCCGTCCCCGAAGACGGCGACGGCGGTCGAGTGGTTGAGCGCGTCGCGTACGCGTGGCAGGTCGGCCGCGTCGCGCCGGACGGTCGGTGACGCCACGACGTAGTCGATGTCGCGCCAGCCGCCGGGCATCGTCTCGCTGACGGCGGGGTCGAGGTCGGCCTTGTAGAACCAGATGGCGCCGAGCCCCGGCCGGTATCCGGCGTGCACCAGGTCCAGCCACATCGCGTCGTCCACCAGGACCCGGGTGCCGGCCGGGTCGGGCACCTCGGTGGCCATCCAGGAGACGGCCGCCCGGTAGGGGGCGTTGGCGTCGGCGGTCAGGGCGGTGCGGTTGCCGTCGTACCAGCGGGGTGCGACGTACGCGACGGAGGCGGCCACCAGCACGGCCAAGGCCGTCCACCGTACGGCGGTCAGCCCCCGGCGCTCGTCCGGGCGGCGTCCTCGGCGCAGCAGCGCGTGCGTGACGCTGGCCGCGCCGCCCGCGAGCATCAGGGCCAGGAACGGCAGCCCCTGGATGACGTACATCGCCGGGAGATAGCCGGAGGGGCGCAGCGCGACGGCCGTGAGGATCGCGACGGCGAGCGCGGGGCCGGCGAGCGCCCGAGCGGTGACGGACCAGCGGACGGTGAGCAGCAGCAGGAGCGCGCCCGCGACACCGCCGAACAGCAGCACCCGGTCGTAGTAGAGCCACGACTGGAACACACCGTGCGAGCCCGATCCCGGGTCGAGGAGGAAGCCGGAGCCGGGTCTGCTCATCTGGTACGTGACCCCGTCCCACAGCGACACATGTCCGTCGCCGGGCAGCAACTCGCCCTTGAGTAGGGCGAAGAGAGGATACGAGAGCCCGATCAGCGCGCAGGCGGTGATGGCTCCGGTGACCGCGAACTTACGGGTGTCGGCGTGCCCGTGCCGCCACATCGTCACCAGCACGGCGGGCAGTACGACGAGCATCGTCTCCTTGGTCAACACCCCTGTCGCCGCCGCGAGTCCGGCGGCGAAGTGGTGCCACAGATGCCGGTTGGGCGAGGCCGCGAGGCAGAAGGCGAGCAGCATCCACATCACGGCGATGTTGTCGAGGAAGATCTCCCGTTGCAGCACGACCGAGAGCGGGGAGAGTCCGAACAGTCCCATCGCGAGCCCGGCGGCCCAGCGCGGCAGCCACAGGCGGCGGGCGAGTATGTAGAGCAGTACCGCGCTCGCCGCGCTGACCAGCAGCATCGCGAAGCGCATCGCGCCGACGGTCATCGACTCGGGCGCGATCAGCGAGGGCAGCCAGGTGAGCGCGGCTATCTGGAGCCAGCCGAGCGGCGGGTGGTCGTACCAGTAGGTGTAGTGGGCGAGTCCGTCGCCCTGCTGGACGGCCCAAGCCTGGGCGAGATAGGTGCCCTCGTCGTCGCTGAGGGTCGGGTAGTGCTGGATGTTCCAGCCCTGGACGGCCATGATCACCAGGAGCAGGGCGGCGCAGAGCGCCAGATCGGCACGGGAGGTACGGAAGCGGACGACGGGCCGTATCAGCAACTGCCTCTTGGCGAGCCGCCGTTGGACGCTGCCGCGGCCGACTCCGGTGCCGACTCCGCTGCCGGTGCCAGTGCCGGTGTCGTGGCCGATTCCGCTGTCGTGGCCGTCGACCGGGCCGCTCGGATGTTCCGGAGCAGGGCTGAGCGTCGCGGGGGCGGTTCCGGTGGTCCGGCCGGTGGCCGGTTCCGTCGCCTCCACGGGGAGGGTCGAGGTCACGCGTGGACGTCCTCTCGGGTCTCTCGGGTGAGATGCGCGCCGACATGACTCGTCAGCTCCCAGTCACGGCGGCCACGCTGCTCGCGCCACACCGCGCGGACGGCCGCGCCGGCGAGAAGCACCTGGTAGAACGGGCCGCCTGCGACGAGCTTCAGGTAGTGCGAGAGCCGGACCCTGAGTCCGTACTGCTTGCCGAAGTCATGGAGTCCGACCAGCTCGAACACAAAGGTGACGAGCGCGGTGACGGCCGGCAGGAAGGTGATGAAGGCGATCCCGACGGGCACGTCGAGGAAGAGCGCGACGGCCACGTTGAGCGGGATGACGACGCCGGTGACAGCCTGGAAGAAGGGTGTCATCAGCGTGTAGCGGGCGAGCAACCGCTGGCCGCGCGTGGCCAGTTGGCGCCAGTCGTTCTTCCGGTAGACCTGGAGGAAGCCCTGGTTCCAGCGGGTGCGCTGCTTCAGCAGCGAGACCAGCGAGCCGGGCGTCTCCTCGCGGGTGACCATGTCGGAGTCGTACGCGACGACGACCTTCTTGCCGACGCTGGACAGCCGTACGCCCAGGTCGCAGTCCTCGGCGAGACAGTCCGGGTCCCAGCCGCCCGCGTCGCGCAGGACATCGGTGCGGACGAAGACCGTGTTGCCGCCCAGCGGGATGAAGCCCTTCTGAGCGTGCAGATGCAGCCGGCTGCGGAACCAGAAGAAGTACTCCAGGCAGTTGCGCAGGCTGTACCAGCTGGAGTGGAAGTTGATCAGCTGGACGCCGCCCTGGACGACGTCGGCGCCGGTGGAGCGGAAGGCGTGGTCGACATGGGTGAGCAGTTCCGGGTGGACCTGGTCCTCGGCGTCGAAGACGCCGACCACCTCGCCGGTGCAGTAGGGCAGGGCGGTGTTCAGCGCCTTGGGCTTGTTCTTCGCGAGGTGGGTGTCGACGACGACCCGGACCCGGGCGGGATCGCGGGCGGCGGCCCGCTCGGCGACCGCCGCGGTCCCGGGGTCGTCGTGGCCGACGATGACGATGATCTCGAACCGGGTGTGGCTGGAGCGCAGCAGCCGCTCGATGGTGTGCTCAAGAACCGCCTGTTCATGGCGGGCGGGCAGCAGCAGCGAGAACGAACGTGCCGGGCCCCCGTCCGGCCGGTCGAATCGTGTCGCCGCCAGCGTCTCCGGCGTACGCCAGGCGTGCATCTGCCACCACAACGTGAACGCCGCCATCCAGAACAGCGCCAGCGAAATGGCAGCGATGAATACGGACGTGACCACAGGCCCCCCTCGGCCAAGGGTGAACCGCGGCAAGGCCCCCCTGGCCGCCGGTCCCCCCGGTTTCACCCGGTACGCATGCCCCCCATGCGCACTTGTTGCGTGTCCTTCGTGATGAAGATAGGGGGGAAGTGTGACGACAGAGGGCCCAATTCGGTGAACTCTGCGATTACGTCCGATTTTGCATGCTTCACAGCGCCCTGGAAGTGTGCATGGGGGGCGGCCGTTGCTACACGCGTACGTTCAGTTGTGGGTCAACTGCCTTTTCAGGACGTCCACTTCGTTGGTGGGCGCGGCGCAGACGAAGCTCCGGCAGACATACGCGGTGGGCTGCCCGGCGAGCAGGGGCCGCCCGGCGAGCAGCGGGAACTCCGCCGCGCCGTCGGCCGACGCACCGTCGGCCGGCGAACCGTCGGCCGCCGCGTCGTCGGCCGGGGGGCCGACGGCCACCACCGCGCCGGGTGCCGTCGCCAGCAGCGCCGTACGGTGCAGCTCGGCGGTCGCCGCGTCGTCCGGCGGCCCCACCACGGCGATCTCGCGCGGCCCGTCCAGCAGCGCCTCGGCGACGGCGAGCCCCCAGCCGATGAAGCGCGGGGCGCGCGGCCCCAGCGCCTTGACCACACCGAGCGCGCCCTCGGCGGCCGTGCGGTGGGCCTCGGAGCCGGTGTGGGCGGCGTAACTCAGCAGCGCCCCGGCGGCCGAGGTCCAGCCGGACGGGGTGGCGTTGTCGGTCGGGTCCTGGGGCCTGCGGATCAGCGGCTCGGCGTCGTGCGCCGTGTCGTACAGGGCCCCGCCCTCGCCGGTGAACTGGTTCAGGACGGTGTCGAGCAGGATGCCGGCGAAGTCCAGCCAGACGCCCTCGCCGGTCACCCCGGCCAGCGTGAGGAAGCCCTCGGCGACATCGCCGTAGTCCTCCAGCACCCCGGCGTTGGCGCCGACGCGGCCGTCCTTGGAGGTACGGGAGAGGCGCGCGGTGTCGTCCATGTGCAGCCGCACCAGCACATCGGCGGCCTCGGTCGCGCGTTCGACGAGATCCGGCCGCTCGAAGTAGGCGCCGGTCTCGGCGAGCGCGGCGATCGCCAGTCCGTTCCACGCCGCGACGATCTTGTCGTCCCGCCCCGGGCGCGGCCGGGTGTCCCGGGCGTCGAAGAGCCGGCGCCGCACGGACTCGACCCGCTCGGCGTCCACCACGCCCTCACCCTGCGGGAGTTGGAGGACGGAGGCGCCCTCCTCGAAGGTCCCCTCCTCGGTCACGCCGTAGTACCGGGCGGCGAACTCCGCGTCCGCCTCGCCGAGTACGTCGGTGAGCTGCGCGGGTGTCCACGCGTAGTACGCGCCCTCGACATGCCGGCCCGATCCGTCGTCGCTGTCCGCGTCCAGCGCGGAGGCGAACCCGCCCTCGGCGGTGCGTAGTTCGCGCACCATGAAGTCGGCGGTCTCCAGCGCGACGCGCCGCGCCAGGTCGGACCCGGTGGCGCGCCACAGCCGCGCGTACGTACGGCACAGCAGGGCGTTGTCGTAGAGCATCTTCTCGAAGTGCGGGACCACCCACTCGCGGTCCACCGAGTAGCGGGCGAACCCGCCGCCGAGCTGGTCGTAGATCCCGCCGCGCGCCATCGCCTCGCAGGTGTCGGACGCCATCTGGAGCGCCCCCTCGGCCCCCGTACGGGCGTGGTGCCGGAGCAGGAACTCCACGACCATGCTCGCCGGGAACTTGGGCGCGCCGCCGAACCCGCCGTGCCTCTCGTCGTAGTCCCGCGTCAGCGCGAGCAGCGCCCGCGCCGACTCCTCCTCACCGGGCGTCCCCTCACCGCCGTGCGCGAGCGACCGCCCGGCCAGCTCCCCCACGATCCGCCCGGCGACCTCACCGACCTCCTCACGCCGGTCGGTCCAGGCGGAGTTGACGCCTTCGAGCACCTGCCGGAAGGACGGCATCCCGTGCCGGGGCGCGGGCGGGAAGTAGGTACCGAAGTAGAAGGGCTCCCCCTCGGCGTTGAGAAAGACCGTCATCGGCCACCCGCCCTGCCCCGTGGCCGCCTGCACCGCCTCCATATAGACGGCGTCGACGTCCGGCCGCTCCTCACGGTCGACCTTGACGCTGACGAAGTGCGCGTTGAGATACGCCGCGGTCACCTCGTCCTCGAAGGACTCGTGGGCCATCACATGACACCAGTGACAACTGCTGTACCCGACGCTGAGCAGCACGGGCACATCCCGCCGCCGCGCCTCGTCGAACGCCTCGGCCGACCAGGGCCACCAGTCGACGGGGTTGTCGGCGTGCTGGAGGAGATACGGAGAGGTCTCACGGCCGAGTCGGTTCACCATGCCCCCATCCTGCCCCAGCCCTCACCCCCGACGGCCGCGCAGGGCATGCTGTCGGGCTCTGTCGAGTCGGGCACCCGACATCACAGGACACTAGGCTGAGCCAAGCAGCCCTGGAACTGTCGAGGCTCCTCCAAGGAGGTACACCATGACCGCCGAGATGGTGGCGCCCGCGTGGATGCATACGCAGATCAGCGCGGAGCAGTACGACTCCTGGTCCGAGGAGCAGTGTGCCGGTATCGAGATCGTGGACGGGATGGTCGTCGTGAGTCCGAGCGCGTCCAAACGGCACAACAGGCCGGCCCGGATTCTGGCCAATGCCCTGGACGCCGCCGCGGGCCCGGACTGGAACGCCGACACGGACTTCGATGTCCGCCTCCAGGACGTTCCGCTCACCAACCGCCGACCGGACGTCGTCGTCTACCGGGCGGACACGATCGACCTCACGCCCACTCGCCCCGAGCATGTACTCCTGGTCGTCGAGGTTGTGTCACCCGGCTCGGAGACCACCGACCGGATCGTGAAGGTGGACCAGTACGCCAAGGCCGGCATCGCCTTCTACTGGCGCGTCGAACAGGCCGTCACCGGTGTCCCCATCGTCTACACCTACGTTCTCGACCCGGCCACCAAGGTCTACCGGGACGGCGAGATGTTCACCGGCGCGATCAAGGCCGCGGCGCCCTTCTCCGTCGCTGTGGACCTGGGAATCATCTGACAGCACCGGAAGATTCCACGCGATCGGCCGTGCGCTCTACAGCGGCTCACCTGGATTGACGAGATATCTGCCGACGGCTGCATCGATACCTACAAGTCCGAGGCCGCTTTCCGGCAAGCGTGCCCCCGGGAGGGTTTCGCGGGGCGCGCCCTCGCCCCCGTGTGCGAGGGTGCGCCCTGCGAGGTGGCTATGGCGGGGGCCGCATTCGGGTCAGCAGCCGCCGCAGTTGTGGTAGGTCACGTCCCAGTGGTTGACCTCGTTGTAGTAGATGTTGCCCGAGCCCGACTGCCACTTGCTGCCGCCGATGGACGTGAACGTGCCGGTGATGTAGTTGGTCAGGCAGCTCGACATCGCGAAGTCGAGCTTGTAGCCGTTCCAGTGGCTGTAGGTGCCCGAGGCGTGGCCGGTCTCGGTGCCGCCCGTGACCGTCATCGCGCAGCCGGTGGCGCCCTTGAGGGTGATCGCGCCCTGGATGGTCGCGGAGTTGACCTGGTCGAGAGAGGTACAGGTCGGGTTGTTGCGGTCCGAGCAGCCACCGCTGGAGCGGATGCCGATGCCGGCGTTGCTGAGCTGGGCGGCGGCGGTGGCGTGGCTCAGCTTGGCGAGCGCGCCGGCCGGGGCCTTGGCGTCGGCGGGGGCGGCCTGGGCCGCCGCCGGGAACGAGAAGAACGCGAGAGCGAGGGCGGAGGCACCGATCGCGGTGCTTCTGATGACCTTGTTCACTGTAATTTCCTCTTCGGTGGGGGGACGGGGAGGTCAACTACGCGCGTAGCACGGCCGATTGGGCGCCACTGCGAGAAGGTCTCAACTCACCCTGACGGGACGTCAGTTGAGGTTCACGCGGCCGGCGCCGTCGGTCACGCAGACAAGATTGCACATCTACGCGCGATGCGTAAGACACCGCAGCAAGTACACCTGGCTCTCCCTACACTCGCGATCATGACGACGATCGACGACTTGGTCCGCCTCGTACCACCGCCGGCC
Organism: Streptomyces sp. NPDC006643; assembly: GCF_042870175.1. Taxonomy (NCBI): domain Bacteria; kingdom Bacillati; phylum Actinomycetota; class Actinomycetes; order Kitasatosporales; family Streptomycetaceae; genus Streptomyces; species Streptomyces sp. NPDC006643. The sequence continues at coordinate 245,199 of NZ_JBIAHA010000011.1, forward strand.
GAACCGGTGGACGCGGCCGGGGACTGGGGGCGGGTCGAGGCCGCGCTGGAGCGTGAACTGCCCGCCGACTTCAAGGCACTTGTGGGGCGCTACGGCCGGGGCCAGTTCACCGACTTCATCACGCCCCTGCACCCGTTCCCCCCGCACGACATGCTGATACCCATGGCGCGGGGGCTGCTGGAGCAGGAGGGCCCGTTCCGCGAGTCGTACCCCGAGCAGTGCCCCTACCCCTTCTACCCGGAGCCCGGTGGGCTGCTGCCGTGGGCCGGGACGGACAACGGGGACCGGCTGTGCTGGCTGACCGACGGGGAGCCGGACAGCTGGACGGTGGTCGCGTGGAATCCCCGGGGCTCGTACTACTCCGCGCACGAGCGGGGCGCGGTGGCGTTCCTGCACGGATGGCTGACCGGCGAGGTCCACACCCCGGTCTTCGGCGGGCCGGTGGAGCCCACGCCCTGGTTCGATCCGTTCCTGGAGCGCGTCCATGTCTATGTCCAGCTCTCCGAGGGGGAGTTGCCGTACGACGAGAGGCTGCGCGTCCTGCGCGACGCGCTCGCGCCGACGGCCGACCGCGGCTCGTACCGGGAGAACGAGGAGGGCGACGGGGCGGAGGACGGGGCGGAGGACGGGGACGGCGCGCGGCAGGACCACTTCGCCGCGACCGCCCTCGACTGGCGGCTGACCTACGAGACGGCGTACGGGCACCAGATCCGGGTCGCCTATCCGCCCGGCGACGGGCGGCGCGCCCGCACGGCGCTGTTCGACGCGGCACGGCGCATGGGCTGCGAGGTCCTGTCGACGTCGGCGGACCGCGACGGACCGGTGCCGGACGGCTGGAAGTAGCGGCGCGCTCTTCTGTGAGCAGATCTCCGCACGGCAGAATCACTCGCTTCGGCCGGAGCCCGATCCACAAGGTGGAGTGGACCGGCCGAGGCGGGTGAGCACCCGCCGTCGGGGGCCGGTCATGGAGGAAACATGCACTCGACCGTGCCACGGCTCGCCGCGGCGGAAACCGCCCCGGCGCCGTTCGACGACCAGATCGCCGGGCGCCTCCAGCACGGCAGGATCGTCGTGCTCGGTGAACAGGTGGACGACCGGATCGCCAACCGGATCTGCGCCCAGTTGCTGCTCCTGTCGCAGGAGGACCCCAAGAGCGACATCGTCCTGATCGTGAACAGCCCGGGTGGTTCCGTCCTCGCCGGGATGGCCGTCTACGACACGATGCGCTTCATCCCGAACGACGTCGCCACGCTGGCGATGGGCTTCGCGGCGAGCATGGGCCAGTTCCTGCTCTGCGCCGGGGCGCCCGGCAAGCGCTACGCCCTGCCGCACGCGCGGATCATGATGCACCAGCCGTCCGGCGGCATCGGCGGGACGGCCGCCGACGTCGCCGTACAGGCCGAGAACATGGCGTACACCAAGCTGACCATGCAGAAGCTGATCGCGGAGCACTGCGGTCAGAGTCTGGAGACGATCGCCGCGGACCAGCGGCGGGACCGATGGTTCACGGCGGAACAGGCGAAGGAGTACGGCTTCGTGGACCGCGTCGTACACGGCGCGGGGGAACTGGGCGGGGACGCGGCGGGCGGCTTCGGCTTCGGTTTCGGCCTCGGCACCACGGGTGAGGGGGCGGCGGCATGAGCGGGCAGTACACCGTCCCCGTCGTCGTGGAGCGCACATCGAACGGCGAGCGCTCCTCCGACGTCTTCAGCCGGCTGCTCTCCGAGCGGATCATCTTCCTCGGCACGTCGATCGACGACGGCGTCGCGAACGTCGTCATGGCGCAGATGCTCCATCTCGACCACGAGAGCAGCGAGTTGGACATCCATCTCTACATCAACTCCCCCGGCGGCTCGGCCACCGGGCTGACCGCGATCTACGACACGATGCAGTTCCTGCGGGCGGACGTCGCGACCGTCTGCCTCGGTCAGGCCGCCTCGGCCGCCGCCGTACTCCTCGCGGCGGGCGCGCCCGGCAAGCGGACGGCGCTCCAGCACTCGCGGGTGCTGCTGCACCAGCCGTCCACCCAGGGGCAGGGCGAGGCCGCGGACCTGGAGATCCAGGCGGCGGAGGTGCTGCGCACGCGGGCCGAGATCGAGTCCATCCTGGCGCACCACACGGGGCAGAGCGTGGAGCGGCTGCGGGAGGACACCGACCGGGACAAGTACTTCACGGCGGCGCAGGCGAAGGAGTACGGCCTGGTGGACGGCGTGATCACGACGCGGGAACTGGCGGAGCGCGCAGGCTGAACCGGCGGGTCGGCTCGTCGGCTCGTCGGCTCGTCGGCTTACGGTGCGGGGCCCGGCACGGGGGCGCGGGTCCCGCACCGCACCCGCACGCGTACCCGTGCCCGTACCTGTACCCGCATACGTACGCCCGCGCCCGTGCCCGCGCGCGGAAGCGGAACCCGGCTCTCAGGCGGCGAGCAGCGTCAGCACGGCCCCGCCGCCCCGCCGCGGCTGACCCCACTTCGCCGTGGCCCTCACGGAGACGGTCGTGGTCGACGTCAGGTCGACGTGCAACGCGCCCACCAGGTCGACGAGTTGCAGTCCGAGCGCCCGGCAGACGGCCGCCAGCACCTCGGACGACGGCTCCTTGCGCCCGCGCTCGATCTCCGACAGATACGGCAACGAGACCTGCGCCTGATCGGCGACGTCCCGCAGCGTCCGCCCCTGCCGCAGCCGCGCCCGCCGCAGCGCGGCCCCCACGAGATCGCGCATCAGCGGCTCGTCGGTCCTGCCGTCCCGGCCGGGGCCCGGACCGGGAACGGCACGCAGAACGCCTTCACCCATGATTCCTCCGTAGCTGTGGAACGGCACCGGCACCGCCGTTCTGAGCGTAACCCGGTGGACCACTGACCTGGCTCTTTCCGCCGCGGGCGTAACAGCGGCCCCGGACGGGCAAGACGTACGGGCACACGTACACATGGGTGACGCGCGTAGGCGCCCGGCGCGGAGCGGCGACATCGGCCGCCGCGGACCCGGCAGGCCGCCTCGCGCTCGCGCGCCCTACGCAGCACACTGGCGCGGGGCACACCGAAGCACCGGATGCTCTCGGAGGGGGATGCATATGCGGGACAGCCATCGGGGCGAGGCCGAGAGGCTGTTGGTACGCGCCGTCGAGGAAGAGGTTCGGCGCTCGGGCGGGCGGATCGACGGGAATGTCCTTCTGGCGCGTGGGCGGGGCGCGTTGGAGTCGATAGCGGAGTCCGCCAAGGACGAGTACGCGCTGTACGAGGCGGCGCTCGACCAGGCCGCCGCGGAGCGGCGCACCCTGGGCGAGCGGCTGGGCGGGGGCGCGCTGCGAACTCCCTTGCTGGTGGCGGGTGTTGCCGCCGCGTCCGCCGTCGCCGCCGATGTCGGGCTCGGTACGGGGACGGGCACAGCGGTCGGTACGGGGGTGATCGTCGCGGTCGTCGGTACGGCGACGGGTGTCGCCAAGGTGGCGTCGGCGGGCCGGCCCGCCGGGGCGGCCGGACAGGCCCGGGACGTCGAGCAGTTGAGACTCCAGTGGCTGACGGCGCTGGAGGTACGCGGCATACGCCCGTATCTGGACCAGCAGCGCGTCCTGACGCAGGCGACCCGGCGTACGACCAAGAAGCCCACCGTCGTACCGCAGTTGCGCGGATCCGACCGCAGTGCCGCCGCCCGCAGGCGCAGCGTCCTTGAGCAGTCCTTCGGTCATCTCCCGTCGTCCGAGGGGCCGTTCGCGGGCCGCCGCGAGGCGATCGGGCAGATCGCGCGCTGGGTGCACGCGGCCCGCGCGTCGACGGAGACCAGGCCGACCGTCGTCGTGCTGTACGGCGAACCGGGCTCCGGCCGGACCACACTCGCCGTACGGGCGGCGCATCAGCTGCGGGACCAGTTCCGCGGGGCGTGCGTGGTGGACCTGCGGGGCGGCGGCGCGGGCGAGGCGCCCCTGTCGACCCGGGACGCGCTGCTGCATCTGCTGAACCGGCTCGGCGCGCCCCGTGAGCAACTGCTGTTCCGTGAGCGGTCGTCGGCCGAGCAGCAGGTGCGGCGGCTGAGCGAGCTGTACCACCAGCATCTGACCGGTCTGCCGGTCACGATCGTCCTCGACGACGCGTCCGACGCGGAGCAGATCCGCACGCTCGTGCCCGAACGCTCCGACAGCCTGGTGCTGGTGACGGCGCGTCAGCCCGTCGAGCTGGCGGCGGACACCCCCGCGTGGGTGCACCAGCTGCCGGTGGAGGCGCTGGACGGCGCGGGCTGCGAGGAGTTGCTGAAGACGGCCGGCGACGAGCCGGTGGGCGGGCCGTACGACGCGCAGGCCATCGACAGGATCGGCGAGTTGTGCGGCGGGCTGCCGCTGGCGCTGCGTATCGCGGGCTCCTCGCTCGGTGCGCGTACGTCGCACCAGCTGGCCACCGACCTGGAGGCGTACGGCCCCGTCGACCCGGCCGAGCGCGCCATGTGGCTGCGCTACACCGACCAGAGCGACCAGGCGCGCCGGCTGCTGCGGCGGCTCGCGCTGGCGGGGCGCGCCTCGCTCGGCGCCGCTGCCGCCGCCGCGCTGCTGGCCACCGACGAGCAGGAGGCCGAGCGGCTGCTGACGGTGCTGTCGCGCGCGGGACTGCTCGACCACGTACGCGCCAGTCGCTACCGGCTCCACGACGTCGTACGGAACTTCGCGCACGCCCGGCTGCTGGACGAGGAGGAGGCCGCCGACCGCAGCGCCGCGCAGGAGCGGCTGATACAGAACTACTCGGAGCTGGCCGACTCCGTGATCCGGCTGGTCGACGGCAAGACGTCCACGCGCGCCGACCAGTTCGGCGGGCACGGTTTCTCCTCGCTCGACGCCGCGCTGCGCTGGCTGGACGACGAGTCGAGCTTCATCACCGCCGCGCTGCGGCACGCGGAGGGGGTCGACCAGGGCGCCGTGCTGGCCCTGCTGGGCGCCCTCTGCGACTACTGCCTGCTACGCGGGGACCTCTACCGGCTCGGTGAGATCAGCGAGTTGACGCAGGCCGTCGACCAGGGGCTGCTGGCCCGCTCGGTGCAGTGGCGTACGGGGATCGCGGCCCGGCAGCTCGGCGAGCTGGACAAGGCCAAGTCGACCCTCACGTCCGTGGTGGACCTCTACCGCGAGGCCCACCACGACGCGGGCGTGGCCCGCGCGCTCTGCTCGCTGGGCATCACGCTGCACCACCAGGGCAATCTCGTGGAGGCGTCGGCGAAGCTGCGGGAGGCACTGGAGCTCCAGGCCCCGGCCGAACTCGGCACCGACCGCGCCTGGACGCTGCACGCGCTGGCGGCCGTGGAGCGGGACCGGGCGAATCTCGCCGAGGCGATCACGCTGCTGTCGACGGCGCTCGTCCTGCACCGCGAGGGCGAGTCGCTGCACGGCGAGGCGTGGACGCACTTCCAGCTCGGTCAGGTCTGTCTGCGGATGGGCGATGTCCCGGGCGCGGAGCGGGAGTTGGGCGCGGCGATGGATCTGTACGGGCGCACGCGCGACGGGCGCGGCGAGGCGTGGGCGCTGACGCAGCTGGCCCGTGCCCGGCTGGTGGACGGTGAACCGGAGTCGGCGGCCGACCAGTTCCGCCAGGCGCTGGCCCGGCACCGGGACAACGAGGACGCGCGCGGCGAGGCGTGGACGCTGTACTACCTGGGCCAGGCGCTGGAGGAGTGCGACGACGCCGCTCAGGCCGTACGCGAACTGGAGCGGGCCCGCTCGATGTTCTCCCGGATGCGTGACGTGTACGGGCTGGCCTGCGCCCGGCACCACTCGGGCCGGGTCACCCGCGACCAGCGGGCCGCCCAGACCGGCAATCTGCGCAACTCGGGCTTCGCACGGCAGTTGCTCGTCGACGCCCGCGCGGACTTCCGCCGGATCGGCGTGGCGCACGGCGAGGCCTGGACCTGTCTGGAGCTGGCGATCATCGACGCGGGCAACAGCAAGGCGGCCCAGGCGCTGGAGGAGTGCGACGAGGCGACGGCGCTGTTCCTCTCGTACGGAGACCATCGCGGCGCCGACTGGGCCCGCTTCCTGCGCTGCACCCTGCTGCCGTACGCGTCGGCGGGCGGCGTCGAGGTCGGCTCGGTGGTGGCGGAGCAGGAGCTGGCCGAACTGATGGCGGCGCGGCACCCCTCGCGCGACGGCAAGCTGAACGACTGCGCGGAGACGTTCGCCGTGATGCTGGAGCGCGGCGTGACGCTGGAGGACGGCTGGCAGGCGTGGCGGCTGGGCATGGTGCCGAACCGGCACGCGCGCGAGGTGATGGGGGTACCGGTGGAGGCGGTCGGGGCCTGACCCGCCCGATCCCCACATCCGGAAGAAGCGCCCTAGGCCGGGCCGACCAGGAACTGCTGGTCGGCCTGTTCGCCGCACTCCTGCTGGATCGCCTCGGCCCCCGGACCGGTCTCGCCGTCCACGATGCCGACGCACAGTTCGCTGTCGGCCAGCCGGAGCCGATAGCCGTCGGCGAGAGGCGCGTCGGCCGGTTCGACATGGAACCGGGTCGCCTCGTCGCAGTTGTCCCGGGGCTCGAACATGCCCTGGACGGGACCGCTGGTCAGGGCCGTCAGACAGCCCTTGCCGAATTCCGGGTGGTGCCACTGGACGCGGTACAGCCCGTCGCCGACCCCTTCGAGATAGACGCGCGGAGGTGCGGCGTCGGCGCAGGGGTGTTGGACGGCCACGGCGGAGTCGTACCGGCCGTTGCGCGCCCGGCCCTCGGTCAGGCACAGGTCGGGGGTGGCCGCGGGCCGGATCTGTGACCAGCCCTCGGCGGGCCCCTCGGCGGCGGACGAGGAGCCGGAACCGTTGAGGACGTACGCCAACGCCAGGGCGCCCGCGGCGAGCAGGAGGATCAGCCCGCCGACGGCCGGCGCGGGGCGGGCTCCGAGCACTCTCCGTCGCCGCGCGGGCGCACCGTCCACGGCACCGGGCTCCGGGCCGCCGGGCTCCACGTCGCCGGGCGCGGCCGGACTCGGCGGGGGTTCGGGCGGCGCGGCGGCGGCGATCCGGTCCCTCGCGGCCAGCCAGGTGTCCACCCGCTCGCCCTCCCCACAGGCGTGGACGAACGCCGCCAGCACCTCCGGGCGCGGCAGCGAGCCGCGGCGCAGCACATCCGCCAGGGTGCTGCGGGGCAGCACCTCGTCGCGGCGGGCCGCGCCCTGCTCCAACTGCCGGTAGGTGAGACCCGACCGCTCCTTCAGCCGCCGCATCGAGTCGATGAACTCGGCCGCGTCACGGGCGTCTTGAGGTGCCGACTCCCCTGTCTCCCCCTGCGTCGCCATGCCGCACATCCTCCTGGGGCGCGGGGCAGGGAACAACACCGGTTTCGGTCCACTCCGGTCCGGACCCGACCTGTTCTCGATCTCCTCCCGATCTCATCCTGATCTCTTCCCGATCCGATCCCGTCGGTCCGGACACGATCCGGACAGGCCCATGACCGGCCCGGACAGGTCCGGCCCTGTCCGGGACACCTTGCGGCCGTTGAAGTCGGCCGTCCCGGTCAGAAAACTCAAGGCTGCCCGGTCGGGGAATCCGCTTCGTCGGCTGATCGGACGGGGGGCCGTGTCAGTCCGTCGCCAGGAGGGATCCGGCGGTGCACGCGGTTCGACGACCGGGCGACCACCTCAGAGAGAACCAGCGAAGGGACACCACGGGATGAAGACCATGCGTGGACTTGCCGACAGCATGCTGGAACGCCTGCTGCCGCGGGAGACGGCGGGCGCGTGTTACTGGATCCACCGCTGTATCAAGAATCAGACGTGCTCCAACTTCAGCCAGTACACACAGCGCGTCTGGTCGTGCAACCTCAACCAGCGCGAGTTCCTCTACTGCGGCTGCTCCTGACCGACACCGGCGTTCGCGCCGGCCGGCAGAACGCTCCGTACGAGCACCCGATGTGAACACCTCGCCGTGGGGGGGGGGCCGCGCCGCCCCGGCCCCCCCCCCCCCCGGGGGGGGGGGGCCCCCGCACCGGGGGGAAGCCCCGGACGCCCGGGGGGCGTGGAGTTGGGGGGGGCGGCGGGGGGCCGCCCACGC